>CAZNQF010000012.1:0-20205 GCA_964575125.1 uncultured bacterium | reverse complement strand
GTTATTAGCTGCATCCTATCCTGATATGGATAGGGATGTTGATGGAATTGTTGGAGGTTGTGATGATGATTGGCATTGTAGTGATATTCCAAAAAGTGGTGAATATAATCGAGATGGAGACCAAGAGACAGCGCACACTGACCCTGTTTATATTGCAATTTTTACATCTTGGGTAGATGATTGGTTGCTAGGAGGAGATAGAGATATTCCCACTATTGATGGCTCTGATGGTGTGATTGGTGGCTATGATTGGGTAGATTTAGGAGATGGAATATGGAATGATGGCGAAGAGTTCACAGATGCGGGAGACTTTAATGGAGTATATGATGATGGAGAGGAGTATGTTGATATTGGGAATGGTCTTTTGGATGATGGTGAAATAATTACTGCAGGTATTGATCCAGATGACAATATTGTCTTTGGCTCATCGGATTGGGGAATCTATAACTCAGAAGGTGTGAAGGAAGTAGGTACAAGTAAGGAAAGAAGTATTAAAAATGAACTTGAGAAGTTGGTTCATAACTTTGGTATGGAATATTGGTATTCTGAATATTTTGCACTTCGAGCAGGTTATTATTTGGACCAATCAGGAAAAATTTCAAACCCGACCTTCGGTGTGGGTCTTCGATTCTCGGGATATGGTTTTGATTTTGGTTATACGTCCGGAGATCCTGGACATCCCCTCACTAACACAATGCGCTTTTCCCTAAATTGGGAATTCTAATAATATTCAAACATAATGTGTAAAATATTCAGCAGGGTTTCTCTTTATATCCTGTTTCTAATATTAAATTTTGTTTCTGCAGATATTGTGGGATTAAAAAAAATTATCTCACTAAGAGTGGAATTTCAAGAGGATAACGCAGATGGCACGACAGGTAGTGGACAATTTTTAATAAATTCAGATACAACCTGTAGTAATTATATTATAGACCCCCCTCCTCATGACAAGATATATTTTGAATCTCAATTAAAAGCAGTTAATAATTATTTTCAATCTGTATCATATCATAAGTTTGGAATAGATTTAGAGCAATCACAAATATTTCCTGAAGAAAATAATGTTGTATATACACTTCCTCATCCAATGAATTACTATAATCCCTATGGTGAATCTGAAACGATAAAAGAGGAAAGACTAGTAAAACTATTTAAGGATGCTATTTCTGTTGCTGATTCTATTAATAGCATTGACTTTGAAGACTTTGACTTTCTAATTGTTTTTCATGCAGGAATAGGACAAGATTTTAGTTTGCCATATTTGGACCCCACACCAGAAGATATCCCAAGTACCTATGTGGATAAAGATATGTTGGGCAATCCATTTTTGGGTGTTGAGCATGGTATAATAATTCCGGAAACAGAAAATCATCTTTTGTATGATGAGGGAAGTATATTATTTGATCAATCCTCACAACCATGTGATTATCAATATGGATTAACAGGAGTATTAACATTAATGGTTGGATTTGCTTCAGGTTTGCCACCACTTTGGGATTTAGATTCAGGAGAAAGTCGAATTGGTGTTTTTGGACTTATGGATCAAGGATCAAACAATGGACGAGGATTAATTCCATCGCCACCTGATGCATGGACAAGAATATTTGCAGGGTGGGAAAGTCCAATAAGCATGATAGATTGGATAGACCAAATATCATTACCAAAAAGAACACAAAATAACTTAATTAAAGTGACGGTGACAGATACAGAATATTTTTTAATTGAAAATAGAATTAATTGGATACATTCAGATGTCAGTATAGATTCGTTAAGATTTTCTGAGTGGGAGAAAACAGGTAGATATCCACCTTTTGTTGAGATTTTGATAGATTCAGTTAATATTGAAAAAGATGGTAATGGTGTTATTACATCAATTCCAAATTATGATTTAGGATTGCCGGCATCTGGTTTACTTATTTGGCACATTGATGAAAAATATATTAATGAGGGAATTAACAGTTATTCAATTAATTCTGATAGAATTCTTAAAGGTGTTGATCTTGAAGAAGCAGACGGTGCTCAGGATATTGGTTATCCATCAATTTTTTTGTTTGAGGATCCATCTAGCGGTTATTTTGGAGATATGTGGTTTCATGGAAATCCTGAATATGAGAGATTAAACAGTGGACTTGAGTTACCTCAATTCGGTTATAATACCCATCCCAATACAAATACGAACAATGGTACTGAATCATTTTTTAAGATATTCAATATAAGTGAGCCAGGAGATACAATGTTTTTTTCAATATCTAATATCTATCAAATGGATGAATTTCCAGATTTAACTTCCTATTTCCATACAACACATTTATTAAGTACAAAAGAAAACTTGATTGGTGGTAAAGATTCTCTGTGGTGGGCTTCATATAACGACCCGTTTGAAAGGACGATATTTTATAATAAGCAATCATCTGATAACTCATTATTTTTTAGTCAATGGAATATAGAAAATGAAGATATA
Source organism: uncultured bacterium (assembly GCA_964575125.1). Taxonomy (GTDB): domain Bacteria; phylum Fidelibacterota; class Marinisomatia; order Marinisomatales; family AB-629-J13; genus AB-629-J13. The sequence goes on along the minus strand of CAZNQF010000012.1, from coordinate 17,744 downwards.
TTAAATATTATTGAACAAGGAGAGAGCTATTCTATTTGGAATCAATTTGAGTGGAGAGAAAATGAAAATCAATATATTTTATTGGAAGAAATAGTTATTGATTCTATAGCTTATGTAATTAATGATTTGTATCTAGATAACTTTTATACCTTTGGTGAAGAATCTTATAGTAATTATTTAGAAACTGCAGATGTAGTTCAAATAAACGACACAGTTTCTTTCTCTTTTAATGAAAATATATTGTTAATTAGTTCCACTATTACAGATGATAAAATGGTCTATTTTGACCACAATCTTTCCCAACTTATTGCTATCGACCTAGATTTGGATGGGAAGGGAGATGCCATAGTATTAGATACTACAGGAACTTTATTTGCGTTAAATCAGAATGGAACTATAATGCCGGGGTTCCCTACGAATAGATCTTTTTCAGGTTCATTGCTTGCTTCAAACCTCTTGGATGACATATATCCTGAAATTATAGTTGAAGATACATCTAATAAGAAATTTTCAATTATTAATTGGAAAGGAGATATAAAATTATCCTTTCCGTTATCAACATCTGAAAGAGTAAGATTTATAACTGATGATAATTTTGAGGTTCTCTTCAAAAGTTTGGTCACTTCTTTTTCTGTATGGAATTTTCCAAAAAATATTGATTCAACAGGTTTGTCCTATTGCTGTAATGAATGGAATTTTTCTAATGGAGATATATTGCAAACACGAAGAATAGAATTAAACTATTCAAATACTCCCCAAAATATATATCATTTATTTGACCCACATCGAACCTATGTTTATCCAAATCCCTCAACTGGAGATATTCTAAGAGTTAGAATTCAGGTTGAATTTGCTAACCATATTGAGTGTAAAATTTATGATTTAGCCGGTTTTTTTATTGATAAACTCATTTTGGATAATCCGACATCTAAAATGCCAAATGAAATAATTTGGAATGTGTCTGATGTTGAATCAGGAATTTACTATATTGATCTAACTGCCAAGGGAAATAATAAGACCCAAACTAAATTGATAAAAATATTCTTTATCTTCATATCAATTTTATTTGGACAACCAAAATATAATCATCCTGAGTTGAATTGGAAGACATTTGAAACTGATAATTTTTTAATTCATTTTTATGATGATACGGAACACTCCGCAAGGGAAGGTGCAGAGGTTGCTGAAAGAATTTATCCTATTGTGACAGACCTATATGAATATAAACCTCCACAGAAAACTCATATTATTTTTACAGATGTGGATGATATATCTAATGGCGCAGCATATTATTATGATAACAAAATTATAATCTGGACATCTCCATTAGATTTTGATCTTAGGGGAAGCCATCGTTGGCTTCAAAATGTAATTACCCATGAATTTACTCATATTGTATCTATTCAAAAAGCCATGAAATTTGGACAGAATATTCCAGGTGGTTATCTCCAACATATGGGATATGAGGATATAAAACGAAAAGATGTTCTCTATGGTTATCCAAATATATTGATTAGTTATCCTATCCCAGGCGCGATTGTTCCTCCGTGGCTAGCTGAGGGAACAGCACAATATATGTATGACAATGCTGATTGGGATAGCTGGGACACCCACAGAGATATGATTCTTAGAGATAGATTTTTGAACAACAGCGTTCTTACTATAGATGAAATGAATACATTTGGTAAAACTGGAATTGGCAATGAATCGATATATAACGGAGGCTATGCTTTTTGCAAGTTTATTGCAGATAATTATGGTAGTGAAGCTCTTAAAAGAATGATGAATGTATTATCATCTCCTTTATCATTCTCAGTGCACTCTGCAATCAAAAAATCGATTGGAATTAGCTCTGAAGAATTATTTGATAGTTTTCAAACTGAGCTGAAGAATAAATATCTAAATACTTCAGAAATAATTCAAAAAAATGAAGAAAAGGGAGAAATACTTTTGTCCGATGGAACCGCCAATCTCTACCCTGTATGGTCTCCCGATGGGAAAAGATTTGCATATCTATCAAATAAAAATAACGATTATTTTGGTCAAACAGCTCTCTATGTTTATAACTTAGACTCTAAAAAGGATACCCTTATTTCAAGTGGTGTCAAGAGTAAAGCAGCGTGGAGCTCGGATGGAGAAAAAATCTTTTATTCCAAGAAACCAAAATATCCCAATAAAAATGGCTCAAAATATTTTGATCTGTTTCTATTTAAATTTAAATCAAAAAAAGAAAAAAGATTAACACGTGGTTCTAGAGGATTTTCTCCGGTTGTAATCTCAGATTCATCTATCGCTTATATATCAACAACTGCCGGTTTTCAAAATATTTTTCTATTCAACTTAACTTCAGAAAAAACAACAAAGTTAACTCAATTTAATGATCAAAGAATTTTACACTCTCTTTTTTATGATAGGGATAATGGCAAATTATATTTTGATTATACAGTTAATCATTTTCGAGATATTGATTTCTTTTCATTTGAATCCCAAATAGAAGAAAATTTATTTTCTGACCCTTGGGATGAAAGATCCGTGATTACAAATAATAATAATTTTATATTTTCTGATGACAAATCTGGGATATTTAACTTGGCACTAGTAGATGAATTTGGAAATAAAAATTATTTTACCAATGCTACGGGTGGAGTTTTTATGCCGGATATAAATAAAGAGGGAAAGATTATTTGTTCAGTATATGATAACGGAAAATATTCAATATCCATCATAAACTCGATAGAATTTTGTGCCCCACCAATATTAAGAAAAAGAGAGTTTAATTTTTCTCCTCCTATTGTGGAACAGAGAGAGGATGAAACGAAGGGATATGAAGATCAATTCCCGCCGATGTTTATTTTACCCAAACTTATGTTGGATTATAAGACAGTAAAGCCAGGATTTTATTTTTACTCAAGCGAGATTTTGGAGAGGATGTCAATTTTTGGTGGTGCATCAGCTAATACCGATAGGGACCTCGATTTATTTTTTTTGATGGAGTTTAATCGATTTTTTCCTACAATATTCGCTGAAGTATTTTACTTAACGAGAAATAAATTTGAAAAAAATACTGACGTTTATGAGTCAGAGGATAATTTAAAATTTAGAATGATTCAATTTCGATTTGGTGGAAAAATGCCTGTCAAGGGTGTCCATTCTGTAGAGTCCTATATCTCATGGCAACGATACAGGGCATTTTTTAAAAGAACAGTATATACTGGCAATGGTTTTATAGAAGGAGGAGCAGCTTATGATTATTTTCGAGGGTTAACTGTAGGCATAAACTGGAAAACAAAAGGTCTCAAGCCGAGAGCTGGTTTTGGAATATTACCTTCAAATGGGTTTAAAATAAATACACATATAAGCTATGAACATAATAATTTTATTAGCGGGCTGAACTTGTCAGATTCTGGAACATTGTTGGAGGAATTTTCATCAAATCATACTGGTAAAATAGAAGTTGAGGGAACCTATAATTTGGAGATTCCAAAAACAAAAGGATTAATGCTATCAACCCATACAGATATTGGATATTTGATCAATACTGAGGTTGATTCATTTTTTCATTTTTTTGGAGGAGGTTTACCAGGATTAAAAGGGTTTCCATTCTATAGCATTGAGGGTTCACGAAAAATTGTAGAAACTATTTCATTAAGATTTCCAGTACTAAAGAATTACAATATACCCATTGGAATTTTTACTTTTCAAAACAGCTCACTTGGTTTTATTTATAGCGTAGGTGATGCATGGAGAAAAAACAGTGAAATTTCTTGGAAACAATCAGCAGGAGCAGAGCTAAGAATTAATGGTTTTTCTTTTTATAATTATCCCACTGCAATTAGTTTAGAGTTGCACAAAGGATTAAATACATTTACCAATGAGATTGGCGGTGAAATATTTAAATTCGGTGGTGAAAATCGTTTTTATTTATCAGTTTTATTTGGTTTTACTAATTAATATGTTGGAGAAATAAAAAATGTTTCGACTATTTTTATTTATAATTTTAGGTTCTTCCTCTATTTGGTGCAGTGACTTTCTAAAAAATTATGATGATAGATTTGAATCTAAATTATATTCATTAAGTGATACAACGGACCAATCGAATAGGAAGGATACTCAAGAGGAGGAGCCAGTTTATCCAGCAAGATCCTTAGTTCGCTCATTGATTGTACCCGGATGGGGACAGATTTATAATAAATCACCGTGGTGGAAAACATTTTTATTTCTGGGAGTTGAAGTTGCTGCTTTATGGAGTTGGCGGAATTGGAATCAAAAGGCAGAAGATATAAGATTGGACTACGAACTCTTTGCAGATTCCAATTGGACACTGAATAATTGGATCACAAATACAACTGAATTACAGGGTGCTGTGTATGAGGAATTAGAAGACTTGGGATATACATGGGACCCAGATGTCCATATTATTGGAACACATGGATTGGATATAGTTTACGCTAACCAGATATATTCTTCTGATTGCTTGTTCGATTTGGATTGGACGGAAGAGCAAGGTGATAATGATTGTATTCTTCCAGATACCCCAGAAGGTATGGATGAGATAACATATAACACAGCATATATTCCTGCACTAATTTCTAATGGGGATATCTTTGTTATTAAAGATAGAGATTACTATGAAAATATAGGTAAATATGATCAGTTTGTTGGGGGATGGGAAGGAATTTTAGATGGGAATAATAAATATATCATTCAATTCAAAGATGTTGGAGATACAACTGAAATTATTATTTCAAGTCCACTCAAGGAAAATTATTTATCTCAAAGAGAAGAAAGCAATGATTATTTGAGCTTAGCAACCTATGCTGTGAGTGCGGTGATGTTTAACCATGTCATAAGTGCATTTGAAGCTATTTGGACATCTACAAGGAAATCAAAGAATGTATTTCCTGTTGAATCTTCTGCGATATTATTATACAACAAAAATTCAAAATATGGTATCGGCGGAATTTCATTTTCAATTGAACTCTAAAAAGGAAATTTAGTGAAATATTTTAAAATCTATTGTTACGTATTAATATTATTTTTGATAGGCTGTGCATCAAACATAAATGACAATGACAATTATGAAGCTCAGTTTAAGGAAGCAATTAGTCTCTTAGAGAAAGAAAAATATATTTCTGCACAAGAGTTATTGAACACGTTATCTATTCGTGCTTCACATACAGACATAAGTGATGATATTCAGTTCAATTTAGGGGAAGCATATTTTTTAAATGAGGAATATCTGCTATCTATTGTTGAATATAATAAACTTATTAGGCGAATGGGATTTAGCCCTCTTGTAGAGCAGGCACGGTGGAGAATCTGTGAAAGTTATGTTGCAATGTCGCCCAAATATTATTTAGATCAATTGTCTTCTGAAAAGGCTATTGAAACTATTCAGGAATTTTTAGAAGATTACCCAAACTCTGTTCACTATGGTTCTGCAAATAAAACTGTTCAAGATATGAGAGGTAAATTGGGAAAAAAAGGATTTGAAACGGGTATCTTGTATATAAAACTTGGCGCATATGATTCTGCGATTCTTGCGTTTGAACATATGTTAAAAAAATATTACGATACAAAGTATGTTTCTAAAGCACATCTTGAAATAATACGCTCTTACAGTTTAATGAAGAATATGGATATGGCTGATGAATATTATAGTACACATAAACACACGCTTTCTGAGGAGTTAGATAGGGAGGCTAATAAGATATTGCAGAGTATAAAAAATAACTGAGAAAAGAAGGATCATGAAAATTTGTTTATTTGGGGGAACCTTCGACCCTCCACATCTTGGGCATCTAATTATTGCTCAAACTGTGTGCGAAGCAGAAAGTTTTGATAAAATTGTATTTATGCCTTCACTAAATCCACCTCACAAGACAGAGCACAATATAACACCAATAGCTCAAAGAATGGAGATGCTTGAGTCTGTGGTAAAAGATAACCCACGATTTGAAATATCTGATTTAGAAATAGAGCGTGGAGGTACATCCTACTCAATAGATACAATTCTGGAATTCAAAAAAAAATACAAAACAGAAAAAGACCATTTATATTTTTTGATTGGCAGTGATACTTTGTCTGAATTTGATTTATGGAAAGAACCAAAAAATATTGTAAAAGAATGTTCTGTGTTGGTAGCAGTCCGACCGGGATTTGAGCTAAGTACAATACCAAATTGGATTTTACATAATATTCAATTTGCAAATATTCCGAGATTTGAGATATCAAGCTCAAATATCAGAAAAAGGTGGGCAGAAAAAAAGACAATTAGATATCTGGTCACACTTTCGGTTTGGGAAATAATTAATAAGTACAATTTATATGCATAATGATTGGTAGTGTTTTTACCATACTATTTGGGTCGGTATTGCTATACTTTGGAGCTGATTGGATGGTAAAATCTTCAATACATATTGCTTCAAAACTAAAAATATCAAAATTTGTTATTGGTCTCACAGTTGTAGCATTTGGTACGTCTCTTCCAGAGTTGGGTGTAAGTCTGAAAGCAGCAATTTTTGACAAATCAGGCATTGCAATTGGAAATATTCTTGGTTCAAATATCGCGAATATTGCCCTGGTTTTTGGGGTTTGCTCTTTTATATATCCAATAGTTTTATCCTATTCAAAAATTAAAAAAGATTTGATGGTATTTTTATGTGCTTGTGGAATGTTAGTTTTTTTTATGTGGGACGGGATATTGGAACAATTGGAAGGAGTAATCTTATTTTCTGCATTAATATCTTACACAATACATGCATTTTTGGTTGGAGATGATGAGGAAGGAAAAATTGAGGATACAAATTCCAGCTGGATATGGACTATTGGTATGCTTGCTTTTGGAATAGGATTTTTATTTTTTGGAACTGAATATTTTATAGAAGGATCAATCAAGTTAGCTAAAATTATCGGTGTTAGTGACCTTGTTATAGGTATGTCAGTTGTCGCTTTGGGTACATCTCTCCCGGAGCTTGTTACTTCTTTAATAGCAGGTATTAAAAAAGAATCATCTATATCTATCGGCAATATTCTGGGTTCAAATATTTTCAATATTTTATCTGTTTTGGGATTGGTCTCTATTTTTAAACCTTTGGCAGTTGAAAGTAGCATTTTTTATTTTGAGATACCCTTTATGATTGCAACTGCTGTTTTTTTGATTCCTATTAGTTTAAGAAATCGTCCTATTTCAAAATACATTTCTATTGCGATGGTATCTGTTTACGTTTTTTTTATTATTATATTATTTAAATAATTTATGATTTCATTTAATAATGTAAGTTATAAATATAAACCTGATAGTGGAGTAGATGAAATATCACTTGAAATTCAGCCTAACGAATTTGCTTTTTTAATAGGTCCTACTGGTTCAGGAAAATCTACATTACTGAAATTAATCTATATGGAATTATTGCCAACAACTGGTTCTATTAGTATTCTGGGTACATCATCAGAAAAAATAAAAAAAAGAAAAATTAATCTTTTACGTAGAAAAATAGGGATGATATTTCAGGACTATAAACTATTAAACGATAGGAATATATTTGAGAATGTTGCACTGCCTCTGCATGTACTAGGCTGGAGCAGAAAAGAAGTTAATGAAAAAGTATTTAATATTTTGTCTGAAGTTGGGTTGGAAGGAAAAGAAAAGAGAAGGCCTATTGAACTATCCGGAGGAGAACAACAAAGAGCTTGCATAGCTCGAGCGTTAATTAAAGAGCCTGAAATAATTCTTGCCGATGAACCATCAGCAAATCTTGATCCTGAATCTGCAAAAAATCTATTGGAGTTGCTCGAAGATATACATTCAAAGGGGACTCTGGTTTTGATGGCAACGCACCAGTGGCAGCATTTATATTTTGATTTAATAAAAGATAGAGAACATCGAATATTTAATATTGAAAATGGAAGATTGATTGCTTAATGGATAAATTTGTTTTTTTAATTATAGAGGGATTTAGAAATGTAGGTAGACATAAAGGTAATGTATTTGTATCGGTAGTAACGAGCACTATTGCATTGGCTGTTTTTGGTTCTCTGTTAGTTCTGAATGATAATTCAAAAAAACTACCAGAATTATTTAAGTCAAAATATAAAGTTGAGGTATTTTTTTCTGAAAATATATCCAATAAAGATGGCAAAACACTCTCCAAAAAAATTTCATCAAGAGAAATAGTTAAAAAAATAGCATTTATCTCTAAGGAAGATGCCCTACTTATTTATAAAGATGAATTTGATGAAAATATTAATGATATTTTAGGATATAATCCCCTTCCATCAGGATGTTTGATTTATTTAGACGAAAAGAAATTTAATTCAACAAAGATGGATAATTTTGTCAAATATTTAGGATCTATCGAAGGTATTTCATCTGTTCACTATTTGGATAAAATTATATCAAAACTAGAAAGGATATTTAGTTTTATTCATGGTTCAATAAAATTATTAGTTGGAGTTGTATTAATAATTTCAATTTTCTTTATTTTAAATACCATTAAATTAACGATATATGCAAGATCTGAATTTATTAAGACATTATCATTGCTAGGTGCTACCCCTTTATTTATTAAAACTCCATTTATTATTGAAGGATTACTACAGTCTGTTGTTGGAGCATTATTTTCTTATGGATTATTGTTGCTTCTGATTAATGGTATAAATAATATTTTAAGTGATTGGGTTTCAGTACAACTCACAATTGCATTTTTTCTACCTTTATGGTTGATGATTATATCAATTATTATTGGATTTATAGGTAGCTATAAAGCCCTATCTAAATTTTTATAATTATTAAATTTATGCAGTGTCTAAGCTTGACAATAGAGGGAAGAACAAACTAATTTTTGAGATATGATTAAACACAAAAAATATGGTTTAAGACGCAGGGATAAGCAGATATTAAAAGCAACAATCGATGAATATATTACTTCAAACCATCCCGTTGGATCAAAACACTTAAAAGAGCAGTATACATTTAAATTTAGTCCTGCTACCATCCGTAATATTCTAGCAAAGCTAGAATCTCACAGCCTGTTAACCCATGTCCATACATCATCTGGTAGAACTCCAACAAATAATGGATATCGGTATTATGTAGATAAATTTGATTCTAAAATTTCATCCGGACTTTTAAAGATATACAAAGATCATTTCCAAGCACTAGAATCTATTTCTACCAATGTTGATCTATTAATGGAATCCACTGCTACACTTTTATCTAAGGTTACAAACCTATTTGGATTTGTTATGTTAGAGGGAATTCAAAACAGCAGGCTAATAGATATTGAATTAGTATATATATCCTCAGAAAGAATATTAGTTGTTTTAGCTATGGAATCAGGTATAATTAAAAATGTTGTTTTAAATTTGAATTATGAAATAAAATTAAATGATATTGATAGCATTACAGAATTGTTAAAGGAAAAATTACTTGGCTTAACTTTAAAAGATATTAACAAAACAATTAAAAAAAGATTAAAGGATTCTGACCATTTTGAACATGAGATAGTACAAATTTTAATTGAAGAAAAATCTTTAAATCGCTCTACAGATGAGAAGCCTATGGTTTATACGTCCAACATACACGAATTATTAAAACAACCTGAATTTCAGGAGCCATCTTTGATTCGTCGGACCCTAGAAGCACTGGACTCGGATCAATTATCATCTTGTCTAAACTTATTAAATCCTGATAACAAAGGAATTACACTGATTGGTAATGAGCATGAATTTGATCTTATGGAGCATTGCTCAATAATTGCTGAGCCTATCAAAGGAGAACAACTAATGGGAAAGTTGGCTATTGTTGGTCCAACAAGGATTCCATATCATAAATTAAAAAATATATTAAGCTATTTAGCTGAGGTTATGTCTGGTGTGTGCTGATAAAATAAAAAATGGTGAGAACATTTCAATGGATGAGTCTAAAAACAAGAAATCAACCAAAGTGAAAAAGAAGAAAGAAACAAAGAAAGATTTACTTCAGGAAAAATATAATATTCTTGAGGATAAACATTTACGATTAAAAGCTGAATTTGAAAATTATCGAAAACGAAAAGAAAAAGAGATTCTTCAGCTATTTGAATATGATGGACTTCGCCTAATTGAAAATATTTTGCCAATTGTTGATGACTTTGATAGAATGCTCCATGCCACTGATAGTAAATCAAATAATACTAGTGATGAGCTATTAAAGGAGGGAGCAGAAATGGTGTTTAAAAAAATTGTTAAATTTTTAGAAGATGCTAAAGTTATTCCATTTGGAAATCCGGGTGAGCTTGTTAATCCTGATTTACATGATGCTATGATGACTAAAAATGAAAAAGGTAAAAAAGATGGTGAAATATTAGAGATATTTGAAAAAGGTTATTATTATAAAGAAAGAGTTATTCGACATGCTAAGGTAATTGTTAATAAAAAATGAAAGATCTTTATGATATAATTGGTGTCAATAAATCTGCATCTAAGGATGAGATAAAAAAAGCATACAGAAAAGTTGCAATGAAATTTCATCCAGATAAAAATCCAGACAACAAGGAGGCAGAACAGAAATTTAAGGAAGCCGCTGAGGCATATTCTGTTCTAGGAGATGATAACAAAAAAGCTCAGTATGACCAGTTTGGTCATGCAGGAGTTGGAATGGGTGAACAAGGAAGAGGCCCTCAGGGATTTGGGGGCGGTCATATGTCTATGGATGATATTTTTGATCAATTTGGAGATATATTTGGGGGTAGCCCCTTTGAATCCTTTTTTGGAGGAGCTCAATCTAGGCGCACAAAAGCTAGCGGTGCTGATATTAAAATAAAACTAAAGATTACCTATGAAGATATATTACTGGGAATGGATAAAAAAGTGAAATATAAGCGTCGTATACCGGACCCAGATACAACATTTATTTCTTGCACACATTGTGGTGGTCAGGGGCAGGTTACACGTGTTATACAATCTTTTTTGGGACAAATGAGGAGTACATCAGTTTGCCCTCACTGCAACGGCACGGGAAAACAGGTAGGCACTCGTTCAAGAAAAGCTGGTCCGGATGGATTAATCTTAGATGAACAAACTATTCTAATCAAAATCCCTTCGGGTATTGAAGATGGAAACTATATGACCCACGATGGAAAAGGTCACTATGGTCATGGAGGAGCGCACCCTGGAGATTTAATTGTTTTATTTAATGAGGTACCCCATAAATATTTTACTCGTAATGGAAGAGATGTTTTTATAGAGGCGCAGTTATCCTTTTCTCAAGCTGCGCTAGGAGATAAAATACAAATTCCAACCCTGGAAGGTAAAGCAACCTTAACTATTCCAAGTGGAATCCAATCTGGTCAAATTTTAAGAATGAAGAAAAAAGGATTTCCAAAGTTAAGAGGGGGGAGCAGAGGTGATCAATTAGTTAGAATTCAAGTAATGCCACCTCAAGCATTAAAAGGAAAGGAAAAGGAATTATTAAATAAATTGGCAGATTTAAATGGAAAAGGAAAAACTACTTTTTCAAAAATAAATATGTAGAAATGATTTTTTATTGAAAAAATTATTAAATATAGACAAGATTATGTTAAATTTTCCTCCGTCAATGATTTAAACAATGCAAAAGGGATAGCTAATAAAATCAATAATGAATAGAAAAGTAAATGATTTAATAGAATTATTTATTGTAATAGGTTTGATATTTATCCTTTTTACGATTTATGTGCCCGTGGCTATTTGGGAGGAAGAAGATAATTTCGAAAATCTAAGCCATTTCAGGATGAAAACGATAAACAACATTCAGGAATTTTACAGATCTCTTACCGGAGACTACGCGACCGTTGGACTGTGGGCTATGAATGTTGTTAATGCTGTAAGGGTTTCTCTAACAGCAGACTCTACCTATATTGGTGATCAATCATTGGGACTGGGAAAAAACTTTATTAGCTTGAAAATTCCGGAAGGATATGATGTTGAATTTGATACAACTTTTGGATTTGAAAAATTTAGAAAGGATACAATAATGGATACCACGGTGAAGGTTGTAACCTTTTCCGAACAATTATCAAGGAATGACACGATATACATACAGAAAAAAAATCTTCAAAATATTCTGGCCTCCGATGAATTCAGAGCAGTGCTAGGTGAGGAATCGGTTAAAAGGGTGGAAGCAGTTGATTATTATGATTCATTTATGCCTGATACTTCCATGTTTTATTGTCCACTAACAGCGGACGCATACAATATTAATCTTAGCGATAAGAAGCTCAGAATTGAATCTCCCATTGATAAAATATATAAAGAAAATCGATTTTTAATCTTTTCACTTAAGGCATACAACCACGGATATATCGAGGACGGAAATCATAGTTGGTCAAAATAATTTGATTTTTTGTTAGACCTTTTTCTTACTGATAGCTCTCTCTATTGCGCACAGTGGGACTATCAAAATAAAAAACCTTTACTATTTTCATTTTTAAAGGTAAAACTCCTTTCACCTCTTTCTACTATTTGGTCAGATTCTGATGAGGTAAAACATGTTCTCAAAACTGCGCTCTCTCAGGTCAATAATGTAAATAAAATTCAGGGAACCTCTGCCCATGTAATTATCGATCACAATCTATCACAAAATGACTCAATTGATACAGGCGATATCTCTAAAAACAATGAGATAGAAGATTTTCTCCAGTGGACATTAAAAAATCGATGGGGTAAACAAATTAATAATCTCTCATTTGCTTTAGTAAAAGGAAACCCATACTACTATTTTGCTATTGCGAGAACTATTTTGGCTGAAATGAATAGAATTTTAAATGAGTATGGGTGTTTACATATATCTGTAATTCCTATTGAAACTATATTTAGAATTGATGAAATTCAAAATGGAATATTATTTAGTACGAATAGTTGTGATGAATTATATTGTTTTACTAAGGATGGGATTAAATCTTCAAAAATAATTAAAAAAAGAGGTAGCTATGAATTAACTGAGGCAATAGGTGGTTTAGAAAGGATTAACAATATTATTTCTGACCAAAATTTTGATATATACTCTGCAGATTTACCAACAGCTGTTAATAAATTTTGGGGAAATAGAAAGATTAAACAGATAAAACATTCTAACTTGATTGCAAATGAAAGTGTTGAGGTCTCAAAAAATATACCTAAACGAATTATTTTTGCGCTTGATATGATTATATCCGGATATAGCTCCAATATAAATTATTTTTCAAATTTAGTTTTAAATATAATTGATTTTAAAAATGTAAAAGATGCGAAGATATTATCAGATAAAAAAGTTAGGAAACCTTCATCTCAGAATGAGAAACTTGATCCGTCGGCAAAATGGGTATTTTTTCTTTTAGTTTTAATAGTATCTGGGCTTTTTATAGTTAAAAATTTCAATGTTACAAAGATTGTCCAAGCATTATCTGAATCTATAGATAGCGTTTCAATTACAAGTAATATAGATGAGCAATTAGATGAACTATCCACAATTAGTCCGTACGAAGAATATAACCTCTCGAGGGCATTAATTAATTCTTCAATTATTACATTTAGAGCCTTAGATTTAAATATAATAAGAAGCTTAAAGATCGTAGATGATAAATATACCATAAAATCTGAAAGTGATAGTCTAGCTGGTGATTTATTTAATTTTGGGATAATCGAAAGTCAAAATAGTATTGAAAATGATTTATTTATGATTAATTTAATATTAGAGCAAAAACAATATGTTCCCAATTCACTTGTTCAGAGCTCAGAAGAAATAGTTAATTTTTTCAAGGCATATAGTGAGCTTACTTCTTACAATATACTTGAGAGAGAGGTCAGTAGTAAGTATTCATATGACCCAATAATTTTTAATTTTTCTTTTGAAAGTTCTCCCATCTTTATTTTAGCAAAACTAGCAGAAATGGGTGGAAATGTTTTGGTTAGAAAAATTGAATTTATGAATGCAAATTTATTTTCAGAGAGCCATTCGCTAACGCTTTATATTTCTTTAATTAAATCTGGTATTAAATAGTTGAAAATATTAAGCGGTATTCATAAGGGTCTACAAATAAAGACATCAGGAAAATTTGATTATCGACCCACTCAATCCAAAGTAAGGAAGAGTATTTTTGACTCGCTAGGGCCGCTAAACCACCTCGCTGTGCTAGATATTTTCTCAGGCTCCGGCATCTTAGGGTTTGAATCTTCAAGCAGGGGAGCGTCATCCGTAACATTTGTTGAAAATAATCCTAAAATATTTAATTTACTTAGGCAAAATGTTTTGTCATTTCCAGGTCAGAATTTTTTTCTTAAAAAAAAAGATGCAATAAAATATCTAAAGACATCCGAGACCTTTGATCTTATCATTGCTGATCCTCCATATAATTATTTTAACCAAAACACTAAAATTGATGTAGATTTATTTATAGAGTTGATGCTAAAAAAAATATCTTTAAATGGTAGATTTGTTTTAGAATGTTCAAAAGAATTGCCCATTAAGTTTCCGCTAAAAACAAAAATATTTGGAGAGACCAAAATCTGTATGGGAGAGAATAGATGAAGAAAATTATATATCCCGGTACCTTTGACCCGATTCACAATGGTCATGTGGATATCGCAAAACGTGCATCTGAGATTTTTGATGAATTAATATTTGTAGTTGCAGAAAATCCAAGAAAAAAACCATTATTTTCTGTGGAGGAGAGGAAATCTTTAGTTAAAAAATCAACGCACGATATAGAAAATGTATCGGTAAGGTCGACAGAAAGTCTTGTGGTTGATTTTGCATCTAAAGAAGCTGCTGTAGCAATCATTAGAGGTCTAAGACATGTAAGTGATTTTGAATTTGAATTTCAGATGGCCCTGATGAACCATCATCTTAATCCAAGGATATCTACTATGCTAATGATACCCGATGAAAAATATATACACCTAAATTCGACGGTGGTGAAAGAAGTAGCAGAGCTAGGTGGAGATATATCAAAGTACGTACCTAAAGTTGTAAATGATTGTTTAAATATTAAATTTAAGCAATAATTATTTTTTAGATTCACACTCTTTTTTTATATCAATATTTACTTTTAAATGCCAACGTACGATTATATTTGCACAAAATGTGAGCATGAGTTTGAAGTATTTCAAACTATGTCTGAAGAACCGATAAAAAACTGTCCGGTTTGTAAAAAAAAAGTTCGTCGCTTAATTGGGGGAGGTAGCGGTTTAATTTTTAAGGGCTCGGGTTTTTATCTGACCGATTATGTAAAAAATAAGGATGACAAAAAAACTAAATCTAATGCAAATGGAAAAAAGAAAAAAGCTCCGGAGAAGAAGGAGTCTTCAAAGGTAAAAGAAAAAACTAAAACGAAAGACGGTAAAAAATAATAATGAATAAAATAGCAGTAAAAAATGGTGAAATTATAACACCTGATAATCCGGTCATTCCCTTTATAGAGGGAGACGGAATTGGTAAAGATATTTGGAAAACCTCTCAAAGAGTTTTTGATAAAGCAGTTGAAAAGGTTTTTAGTGGAAAAAGAAAGATCGAATGGAAAGAGATTTTTGCTGGAGAAAAAGCGTTCAATAAACTTGGTCAGTGGCTTCCACAAGAAACGCTAGACACAATTAGTGAATATCGAATAGCGATTAAGGGACCTCTAACTACCCCTGTTGGTGGAGGGATACGTTCTCTAAATGTCGCATTGAGACAGGAGCTAGACCTTTTTGCTTGCGTGAGGCCTGTTCAGTGGTTTCCGGGAACGCCATCTCCGGTTATTCATCCGGAACGAGTTAATATGGTTATTTTTCGTGAGAACACTGAGGATATCTATGCGGGCATTGAGTGGATGTCAGAAACCGAAGAAGTTAAAAAAGTGATAAAGTTCTTCAGAGAAGAAATGAACGTAGAAAAAATTCGCTATCCAGAAACATCATCTATCGGTGTTAAACCCGTTTCAAGGGAGGGAACAGAGAGACTTATTTCGTCTGCAATTCAGTTTGCCATTGACCACGGAAGAAGCTCCGTTACACTGGTTCACAAGGGCAACATTATGAAGTACACCGAGGGTGCGTTTAAAAATTGGGGCTATGCTCTCGCAGAAGATAAGTTTTCTGATCATGTTTTTACGTGGGCCCAATATGATAAAATAGCTGAGCAACACGGAACAGACAAAGCAAACGAGCTACAGTCTGAGGCAGTTGACGCAGGAAAGATAATTATTAAAGATACGATAGCTGATGCATTCTTGCAGCAAATCCTCACTCGCCCAAGTGAGTATGATGTGGTTGCAACATTAAACTTGAATGGAGATTATATTTCTGATGCTCTAGCGGCAATGGTCGGGGGAATTGGGATTGCTCCTGGTGCGAATATTAACTATAAATCGGGACACGCAATTTTTGAGGCAACCCACGGAACTGCTCCCAAATATGCAGGAATGGATAAGGTGAATCCCTCTTCGGTATTGCTGTCCGGTGCAATGATGTTTGATTACATAGGTTGGACAGAGGTCGGAGACGCTATTAAGAATGCAATCACCGAAACTATCAGGTCCAAACAGGTAACATATGATTTTCATCGTTTGATGGAGGGGGCAACTAAGCTCTCCTGCTCACAGTTTGGAGAGAAAATCATCCAAAATATGTAATATTTTTGGATCCATTAGGCTCTTTCTTGACACATGCTTGTTGATATAGCAACCGTTGAACTTCATGGGGGTGACGGGGGTAACGGAATTGTCTCATTTAGAAGAGAGAAGTTTGTTCCGAAAGGAGGTCCTGATGGCGGAGATGGCGGTAACGGAGGTCAGTGTATCTTTAAGGTTGATAGAAACCTGAGAACACTAGCAGATATTCGATTTAGGTCAATCTATCGTGCTAAAAACGGAGGACCTGGGGGAAAAAACAATAGACACGGCAAAAATGGCGAAAATCTAGTGATTTTTGTTCCACCCGGTACAACTATCAAAAATGACCAAGAAGATGCCATACTGGCCGATCTAATCACAGAGAACGATGAATTTGTTGCGTGCAATGGTGGCAAAGGAGGGAAAGGAAACTCTCACTTTAAATCATCGCTCAACAGATCTCCCCGAAGAGCTGTAGCTGGGAGAAAAGGGGAGAGCGGTAATTTTCAGATTGAATTAAAATTACTTGCTGAAGAGGGATTGGTCGGCCTTCCCATTGCAGGTAAGTCTACACTACTGTCAGTTCTCTCTAACGCAAATCCAAAGATTGGTAGCTATCCCTTTACAACATTAGAGCCAAATCTGGGAATTGTGAAGTATGGCGAATATAAATCTTTTTTGATGGCAGATATACCGGGATTAATTGATGGTGCGGCAGATGGTAGAGGTCTCGGTCATCAGTATTTAAAGCACATTGAGAGAACTAAGGTTCTGATTTTTCTTATAGACATAAATGATGAGAGTCCCAAAGACACTCTTAATGTATTGCTCTAGGAAATAAAAAATTATTACTTAGATATTTTAAATAAGCCTAGGCTATTTGTTCTAACAAAAATCGATACACATACCACTATGTCACATGAATCTTTCTCTGATTTTTTAAAAATATCTTCAGTCTCTGGAGAGGGGCTAGGAAATTTAATTAAAACTGTTGCCACATTTTTTAATAAATAAATCTGATTATCTTGCTCTTTAAGACATCAACTGTTTTGATATACAGCTCTGTTGAAGTAATTTCGATTCTTAATTTTGAGGAAAATATATTTTGGAGAGGTGGCCGAGCTGGCTGAAGGCGCTCGCCTGCTAAGTGAGTAA
>CAZNQF010000011.1:15821-20562 GCA_964575125.1 uncultured bacterium | reverse complement strand
CCGATACCACAAGGTTATAATAATGACAGTCGCTGACGTTGACGGTTCCCACTTTCGCACACTGCTTCTCACTTTTTTTTATAGAAAGATGAGAGAAATAATTGACTGTGGACACCTTTTTTTAGCACTTCCTCCCCTTTATAGGCTGAACCAGGGAAAGAAAGAGTTTTATGCGTACGACGAAAAAGAAAGAGAGGCCCTAGTTAACCGAATGAAACAAAACAATAAGACAACAAAAATTGGAATACAGAGATATAAAGGGCTAGGAGAGATGAACCCTGAACAGCTTTGGGAAACAACGATGAATCCAGAAAAAAGAACACTTTTGCAGGTTACAGTGGAAGACGCAGAACAGGCAGTTCGAACTTTTCAAAACTTAATGGGTAGCGACGTTGAGGCGAGAAGGTCTTTTATAGAAAAAAATGCTAAGTTTGTTGTAAACCTTGACATATAAAAACAAAGAATAAACATGAACGAACTAAACAGAGACAACATACTCCCTCGAGACATCGTAGAAGAAATGAGAGAAAGTTATTTAAACTATTCTATGTCTGTCATTGTATCAAGGGCGCTTCCGGACGTAAGGGATGGACTAAAGCCCGTACACAGAAGAATTCTTTTTGGAATGAGCGAGCTGAGCTCGCAATGGAACCGGCCATATAAAAAGTCTGCGAGAATAGTTGGGGATGTTTTAGGAAAATATCATCCACATGGAGACTCCTCTGTTTATGACGCGTTAGTTCGGATGGCTCAACCTTTTTCTATGAGATATGAGCTAGTTGACGGACAGGGAATCTTTGGATCGGTTGATGGCGATAATGCCGCAGCCATGAGATATACAGAGTCAAGAATGACAAGACTCTCAAGCGAAATATTAAAAGACCTAGAAAAAGAAACTGTGGACTGGGTTTTAAATTTTGATGAGACCCTTAAGGAACCCTCTGTTTTACCTTCTTCTATTCCCACGCTATTAATAAACGGGTCAGAAGGTATCGCTGTGGGTATGGCAACAAAAATTCCTCCCCATAACCTTGTTGAAATTGTTAACGGGATTGTTTCAATAATTGACAACCCAACGACTACAACAGAAAATCTTATGGAACACATCACCGGCCCCGACTTTCCAACGGCCGGGCTTATTATGGGGATAGACGGGTTAAAGAGCGCATATACGACCGGCCGAGGAAAAATTAAAATGAGAGCCCGGGCGCACGTTGAGACCACCAAGGCAGGCAAGGATAGTATAATTATAACTGAAATTCCATACCAAGTAAACAAGGCCTCTTTAATTGAAAAAATAGCCGACTTAGTAAGAGACAAAAAAATAGAAGGAATAAGCGATCTAAGGGATGAGTCAGACAAGGATGGAATAAGAGTAGTTATAGAAGTAAAAAAAGACGCAGTGCCCGAGGTTATTTTAAACTTACTATATAAACACACACAGCTTCAAGACACCTTTGGTATAATTCTTTTAGCGCTAATTGACGGCATTCCAAAAGTAATGAACCTAAAAGAGATGTTGTGTCACTTTATAGACTTTAGACATGAAATTGTAGTTAGTAGAACTAATTTTGATTTATCTATTGCCGAAGAAAGGGCTCACATTTTAGAAGGCTTAAAAATTGCACTAGACAATATAGATAAAATTATTAAAATTATAAAAAAGAGCAAAGACCCGGCGCAGGCAAAAGAGGGACTCATGAATAATTTTAATTTATCCGAAAAACAGTCACAAGCAATTTTAGACATGAGACTACAAAAACTAACCGGACTGGAAACCGAAAAAGTAGTAGAAGAGTACAAGGGGCTAATACAAGCAATTTCTGCTTTAAAGGGAATACTAGAAAGCAAAACCCAAAGAATGGATATAATTAAGGCAGAGCTATTAGAAATAAGAGAAAGATATGGAGACGAACGAAAAACCGAAATAGTTCCGGTTATGACAGAGTTTTCAATGGAAGACATGATTGCCGAAGAGGACACGGTTATAACGATTACCCACAAAGGATATATAAAAAGAACAGCGGTAACAACATATAAAACACAGCGCAGAGGCGGAAGGGGGGTTCAAGGCGGAATTTCTAAAGACGAAGACTTTATGGAACACCTGTTTATTGCAAACACACACAACTATATTTTATTTTTTACAGACAAGGGTAAGTGTTATTGGCTAAAGGTTTATGACGTTCCGCAGGGAGGAAGGGCAACAAGGGGAAGGGCAATCGTAAACCTAATAGGATGTCAGCCCGGAGAAAAAATAGAGGCCTTTGTTAGCGTTCAAGAGTTTGATGACGAACATTAAATTGTTATGGCAACAGAAAAGGGGAGCGTTAAGAAAACAACACTGTCGGCATACGGTAATCCAAGAAAGGTGGGTATTTTTGCTATTGACATCAGAGAAAAAGTCAAGCTTATTGAAGCAAAAATCACAGACGGAGAAAATGATATATTACTAGGAACGAGAGAGGGTAAATCAATAAGGTTTTCAGAGGGAAACATTAGGGCCAGCGGAAGAAAAACAATGGGAGTAAAGGGGATAAAATTAAGTTCTGATAGCGACAGGGTTGTTGGCATGCTCGTAGTTAAAAGAGAAGGAACTATTTTAGTTGGAACAGAAAGGGGGTATGGGAAAAGAACAGACGTGATTCAATATAGAACACAGACAAGAGCAGGAAAGGGCGTTTTGACAATGAGATGCACTGAAAAAACAGGAAAAATGGTTAATATTATGGAGGTTGTAGATACAGACGATCTGATTGTAATTACAGACTCCGGAGTTCTCATGAGACAGAGGGTTTCTGATATACGAACAATAGGAAGAGTAACACAGGGGGTTAGGCTGGTAAAACTAGACAAGGGAACTATAATTTCATCTATAACAAGGGTTGCCCACGAGGAAGAAGAGAGAGAAGACGAAAACAATAAAAAGAGAGAGCCCAAAGAATAATAGACAAGCTAATGTCGATAAACGAGAACCTTAAAGCCATTAAGGAAAAAATTGAGGCAACCAAAAGAAAGAAAGGAATAGACACCCACGTACAAATAGTTGCAGCAACAAAAAACCACCCACAGGTAACAATAAACAAGTGTATTAATGCAGGAATACTATGTATAGGAGAAAACAGAATACAGGAGGCAGAAAAAAAATTTAAAGATATCGAACATTCTGGAAAAATAAAAAAAAGATTTATAGGGCACCTGCAAAGCAATAAAATAAGCAAATGTTTAAAACTATTTAACACAATTGACTCAGTAGACACGTTTAATTTATCGCGCAAGATAAGTTGGGCAGCAAAAAATAAAAGTAACCCTATACCTGTTTTACTTGAGATAAACACACATAAAGAAAAAAAGAAATACGGATTTTATCCAGAAGAAACAGAAGAAATGTTAAGGTGTTTTGAACAAAAAAACATAAAAATAGAAGGACTAATGACAGTTGCGCCCAGAACAAAAGACAAAAAAATAGTCAGAAGCGCGTTCCGGCTGCTAAGAAAAACCATGCACGAATTGAACAAAAGCAAACCAGGTCACTATCCGCCCCTCTCAGAACTTTCAATGGGAATGAGCAATGATTTTAAAATTGCAATAGAAGAGGGGTCAACCCAAAATAGAATTGGGACGGCCCTGCTGGGAGAGCGCCCCCAGGGATGAAAACGGTAGTGTTTGGATCAATCCCAAAAAACTTTGGGTTTGATTTTATTTCAAAAAAAGAGGAACCGTACACATCACACACAGAAAAAAACATAAGATATATATGGTATAAAAATATAAAGCTAGAGCTAGAAATCTTTTATAAATCACTTTTAGGGTGCGAAGAAAAAAGAATCTTTTTATATGATAGAGTTTTAGGGTGTCAACACCCAATTAATATTTGTGATCACATTAATATTTCCGGAAAAAATCACCTAACGGGGAAGACCCCCTTTATGGCACAACCTCTCTTTCCTGACATGTCCAGTATTTATCTTTTAGGAAAAAAACTACCAAGAAAAACTGTTTACACAGTAGGGGAAAGGAGGTTTGTAAGAGCAAAAAAAACAAAAAAAACATTATCAGAAAACGCAGGAATACTCTCTGCTTTATTTAAGTATTTAGGCTTTGAAGTTTTTGGAACAGGAATACCTAAAGAAATGAAAAAAAAGAGAGAGTTTATAGAAAAACAAATAGCAACCAAATTAAACTAAACTTGCAACATCAACTCCAAGAGAAATATTATTAAGGGCAAGAGACATGTTTGACTCTAAATAACGCCCACCCTCTTGCCCATTAATTAAATCCAAAACAAAAGGAGTAACCTTCCCTCCAGAGACCTCCGACTCCGCGGCCTGAGCAATGGCAGCTTGTATAGTCTTTTCTGTTTCAACATTAGAAATCTCTCTATTTTTTGGCACAGGGTTAACCACAAGAACAGCAGAGGAGTTTCCTGCCCTTATGTGGTTATTCCAGATAGAAACAATTTCTTTAGGATCAGAGACGTATATGTCAAGACTTAAGCCTGAACTTCTGGACCAAAAGGCGGGAAATTCGTCAGTCTGATACCCCACCACGGGGATCCCAAAAAACTCAAGAGCCTCGAGAGTTTTTTTAAGATCAAGAATTGCCTTTGCACCAGAAGCGATAACAATAATCGGTGTTTTACTTAAAGATAAAATATCTTGAGAAACATCAAAAGAGCGAGAAAAATCACGATGAACACCTCCAATGCCGCCAGTACAAAAGACCGAGATCCCCGCCCTTT
>CAZNQF010000011.1:0-15811 GCA_964575125.1 uncultured bacterium | reverse complement strand
AAACCGTTGTTCCTCCCGTCCACCCTTTCGAAAGGGCGACTCCCAGGTTTCTATATGAAATTTTTTTTAATTTTGGATGTTTTAACATGTTTAAAAGGATTTTTTCTTCTGAACCAACACAAATGCGGCCACTCTGAACAGAAACAAACGCAGGGTACACCCCCCCCTTTTCTGCAACACTAAACACCTTTTTAATTAATTTTTTACTATAACTTAAAGGAAGCCCGTGGGTTAATATTGTAGATTCTATACTAAGGACAGGCAGCCCGGAGGGCAGGTCTTTATTTGTTTGTTTTAAGCGCATAACAGCTGGAGAAATTATTAAAAATATAAAGACCCTATTTAAAACAATAATTTTATAAAAGAAAAAAATGATTTTTAGTAAAAACAAAAAAATTTCACAGGAAATAATTGTGCTAGCAATTCCTGTGATAATTGGAAACATTAGCAGAGTTTTAATGAGCCTGGCAGATATGGCAATGGTTGGCAGGCTTGGGGCAAGCTCCCTGGCCGCTGTAGGTATGGGGTCAATGTTAGTGTGGACAATAACCACCTTTTCCATTGGACTGAGAACGGGCACACAAACAGTTGCATCAAGAAGGTTGGGGCAGAAAAAATTAGACCAATGTGGAACAGCAATGCAAAACGGAACCATTATGGCACTTCTGTATGGAGTACCAGCCTCTTTGTTTGGTTTCTTCTGCTCAGATCTTTTTGTTCCATTTTTTCTGTCTGGAGAAACGGGAGACCTGTGTAGTAAATATACAACAACAACAAGCCTCAGCGTTTTGTTTGTATCGGTCAGTTTTATTTTTCAGGGCTTTTTTACGGGAATAGAAAAAACCGAATACCACATGAGAGTTACCGTTGTAAGTAATGCCTTAAATGTATACCTAAACGCCGGGCTTATATATGGAACAGAACAACTCAACACAGCATTTTCAAATGTTTGGGGCATAAACCTAAGTTGGGTCTCTAGTCTTTGGGGGTGGATAACCTTTCCCGAAATGGGAATAGAAGGGGCCGCCCTAGCAACGGTAATAGCATCTGCCTGGATGGCCTTACATTATTTTATTTGTCTATTTAAAAAGAGCATAAAAGAAAAATTTAAAGTTTTTCATTTTAATTTTAACAAAGAAATGATAAAAAAACAGCTATTCCTAGCTCTCCCCTTAGGTGTTCAAGAGGTCATTATAACAGGAGGGTGGGCTTTTTTTTATAAAATTGTTGGAATGATTGGCGTTTTGGAGTTAGCCGCAACAGAAATAGTATTTCAAATTATGCATGCATCAATAATGCCAGCCCTTGGGGTTGGGCAGGCCTGCGCAACGGTGGTTAGTAAATATATGGGGAAAAACGACTAGACTTAGCAGAAAAAAGTATTTTAGAAAGTGTGCGGTGGTCCGAAATTATAATGGGGACAATTGGGCTAGTTTTTATTTTTTTTCCTCATATTATAATCCCACTTTTTACAAACGACCCAAAGATTATTAATATTTCAATTTTTGGGTTAAGGGTAATTGGGGTTCTTCAGTTTTTTGATGCCATTGGGCTTACGCTTTGGTTTGCACTAACAGGAGCAGGAAACACACTGTTTCCTGCCGTTGTTGAGTCATCGCTTTTATGGGGGATTGCCCTACCTATAAGCTATTTTTTAGGAGTAAAGGCAGAGGCAGGTTTTTGGGTACCCTGGGCAGCGGTCTCGGTGCAAATCGTTTTGTTTTCTCTTATTGTTTCTTGGAAAGTTAGAAAAGGAGAGTGGAAAGAAATAGAAGTCTAAAATATAATTTTTTGTAACTTTTATGATTGGTTTAATAATATATATATGGAAAAACCCACAAAAGACATCGACCCACAAGAAACAAAAGAGTGGCTAGACTCTGTTGATGAGGTTCTGCAGGACGGGGGCGAGAAGAGGCTTAAGTTTTTATTAAAAAAAGCAATTAAACACGCAGAAGTTCAAGGAGCAAGGATGGAGTTTAGCACGGTCACCCCCTATATAAACACAATTCAAAAACAGGAGGAAAAACAATATCCTGGAGAAAGAAAAATCGAGAGAAAAATAAAATCGATCATTAGGTGGAACGCAATGGCAATGGTTGTAAGGGCAAACCACCACTCCCCCGGCATTGGGGGTCACATTTCAACGTATGCCTCTGGAGCAAACCTTTTAGAGGTAGCTTTTAATCATTTTTTTAAAGGTCCCAAACACAAGAACGGGGCAGACTTGGTTTATTTTCAGGGGCACTCCTCTCCAGGGATCTATGCAAGGGCTTTTGTTGAGGGGAGACTTTCAGAAAAACACCTAGAAAACTTTAGAAGAGAGCTTTCAAAAGATGGAGGACTCTCCTCGTATCCTCACCCCTGGCTAATGCCTGATTTTTGGCAGTTTGCGACGGTATCTATGGGACTTGGGCCGTTAATGGCAATTTATCAAGCGCGTTTTATGAATTATCTAATTGATAGGGGCCTAATGAAAAATACAGAAAGAAAGGTTTGGGCCTTTTTGGGAGATGGAGAGATGGACGAGCCGGAGTCAATGGGAGCGCTAACGATGGCCTCAAGGGAAAGGCTGGACAATTTAATTTTTGTTATAAACTGCAATCTACAAAGACTTGATGGTCCAGTAAGGGGAAACGGTAAAATTATTCAAGAACTGGAGGGAGCTTTTCGCGGCGCAGGGTGGAACGTTATAAAGGTTATTTGGGGAGAGGATTGGGACGACATTATTGAGAAAGACAAAAAAGGCCTACTATTAAAGAGAATGGAAGAGGTTGTTGATGGAGAAATGTTAAAATATACAGTTGAGGGGGGTGGGTATTTTAGAAAAAACTTTTTTGGAAAGGATCCAGCACTAAAGGATCTTATTAAAAATCTTTCAGATAAAGAGCTCGGCGAGCTAAGGACGGGTGGGCACGACCCAGAAAAAATGTATGCAGCATACCACGAAGCAAGCAATCACAAAGGACAGCCAACAGTAATCTTAGCCAGAACTATTAAGGGGTATGGGCTGGGAGATGCCGGAGAAGGGAGAAACATAACACACCAACAAAAAAAACTAAACGAAGAAGAACTGCTGTCTTTTAGGGATAGATTTGAAATTCCCCTTACAGACAAACAAGCAAAAAAAGCACAGTTTTTTCGTTTTAAAAAAAACAGCAAAGAAGAAAAATATATAAAACAAAAGAGAAATTCTTTAGGGGGATTTCTTCCCTCTAGGAAAAAAAGGTCTACAAAAATTCCAATACCAACAATGGATATTTTTGAAGAGCTCTTAAGGGGAACAGGAAACAGAAAAGCATCAACCACCATGGTGTTTGTTCGGCTGTTAACAATTTTATGCAAAGACGAGACCATTGGGCCACACATTGTTCCAATTATTCCCGATGAAGCGAGAACCTTTGGAATGGACCCTTTATTTAGACAGCTTGGTATTTATGCTCACCAGGGGCAGCTATATGACCCGGTGGACTCTGACCAGTTTCTATATTATAAAGAAATAAAGGATGGACAAATACTTGAAGAGGGAATAAATGAAGCAGGCGCAGTTTCTTCTTTTATCGCTGCAGGAACATCATACAGCAATCACGGTATTAACATGATCCCATTTTATATATATTATTCAATGTTTGGATTTCAAAGGGTATGGGATTTTATATGGGCTGCGGGAGACATGAGAGCGCGCGGTTTTTTATTAGGAGGCACCGCAGGAAGAACCACACTAAACGGGGAAGGACTTCAACATCAAGATGGGCACAGCCATCTTGCTGCAGCTGCAACTCCAAATATTAAAGCATATGACCTTGCGTATTCATATGAGATAGCAACCATTGTCCACCACGGAATGGACGAAATGATAAACAAACAGAGAGATGTGATATATTATTTAACTGTAGAGAACGAACCGTACACACACCCCAAAATTCCAAAGAACGCAAAAGAAGGAATAATAAAGGGAATGTATAAAATAAAATCAACGGAAGAGCCAACCCTAAGGCTCTTGGGAAGCGGGCCCCTTATGAGGGAGGCGATTCAGGCCGCAGAAATATTAAAAAATGACTGGAAAATAGATTCAGGAATTTGGTGTATAACAAGCTTTAGCGAACTAAGAAGAGATGCTGAAGAAGTAGAAAGGTGGAATCTTTTACATCCAGAAAAAAAACAAAAAAAATCACACATAGAAAAGAATCTTAAAAACCACAAAGTTCCAACGGTAGCGGTTTCAGATTATGTTAAAATGGTTTCAGAACAAATAGCACCATATGTTCCGGGACCATATTATGCCCTAGGTACAGATGGTTTTGGAAGAAGCGAAACAAGGGAAAACTTAAGACACTTTTTTGAGGTTGATCGTTATTATATTGCTCTTGCTGGAATAAGAGCCCTAGCCCTCTCAGGTAAAATAGAAAAAGAAACGATGCAAAAAGCAATGAAAAAATATAATATTGATCCAGAAAAACCAAGCCCTATAAAAGTATGAAAGAAACCCACATATTTAAACTGCCACACCTCGGGGAGGGAGTTGATTCTGCAGAAATAAGTGAAATTTTAGTCTCCCCAAATGACAAAATAAATAACAACACCCCCATACTTATTCTCGAATCAGAAAAGGCCTCAATAGAAATACCTGCAGAAACAAAAGGAACAATTGATCAGATCTTTGTAAATAAAGGAGAGACAATTAAAACGGGGGATAAAATTGTATCAATAATAACGGAGGATTTTCGCCCCCCTAAAAAAACAACAGAAGAAGAAAAGTCCCCACAAGAGGTAAAGGAAGAACTAAAAAAAGAGGATACGCCAAAAGAAAGAACAATCAAAAACTTCAGAACCAGCCCTAGCGTTAGGAAGCTATCAAGAGAACTAAACATTAATCTTAACGAAATAGAAGGGACAGGAAGAAAAGGGCGAATAAGTAGAGAAGATTTAATTAATGAAATTAAAAGGAAATTAGGTTCAAAAACAGAAGAACCAGAACAAGAGACAGATTACTCTCTTTGGGGGCCAACCAAAGAAAAAGCCCTCTCAAAAATTAATTTAATTACTGGGACAAAAACAGAAAGGGCCTGGAGAACTGTTCCCCAAGTTACCCAATTTAACAAGGCTGACATTTCAGAAATTGATATTTTAAGAAAAAAACTAAACAAAAAAAACACCAACAAAATAACATTTCTTCCCTTTTTAATAAAAGCTACGGTAAAAACGCTAAAAAGCTTCCCAGACTTTAATAGTTCGCTAGCTATACACAAAAAAAGCATAATTCAAAAAAAATATTATAACATTAATATAGCAGTAAACACAAGCGAGGGCCTCACTGTTCCTGTGTTGAGAGGTGCGGACAAAAAAGATATACAAATGATATCTGAAGAGCTTAAAAAGATAAGCGATAGAGCAAAAAGAAAAAAATTAAAACCGACAGACCTTCAGGGGGGCTCATTTACAATCTCGAGTCTAGGTGGAATCGGGGGAACCTACTTTACCCCAATTATTAATCCACCACAGGTTGCCATTTTGGGCGTTTCCCGAGCCAAGTTAGAGCCTGTATATTCAAAAAAGGATAACAAATTCGAGCCCCGCCTCGTTCTCCCTTTTTCTTTAACATATGACCATAGGGTAATTGATGGAGCGTCAGCGGCAGATTTTACTGAACACCTTCGTCGAGCTCTGTCTTTTTCCTCTTAGTTATATTTTATAAAAATGAAAAAAAAAATAAAGACAGAGGTTGTTGTTATTGGAGCAGGCCCCGGGGGATACGCAGCGGCCTTTAGGGCTTCGGACCTTGGAAAAAAAGTAACGCTGATTGAAAAAGATGAAAACCTAGGAGGGGTTTGTCTTAATAGGGGGTGCATCCCATCAAAGGCCCTCCTACATTTGGCAAAAATTATTGAAGAGTCAAAAGACGCAAAGAAAAAGGGCGTGCTATATGGTACACCTCGTGTAGATATAAAAAAAATAAGAACATGGAAAAACTCAATAGTTAAAGAGTTTGGCCTTGGAATTAGGCAGCTTGCAAAAGCAAGGAAAATAAACCTAATTAATGGAACCGCCACCTTTAGTTCTGATAAAGAACTTAAAATAAAAACAAAAAAAGGAATAATTGAGGCAACGTTTGATAGGGCCATAATTGCCACAGGCTCAACATCTTCGGGCATCCCTTTTTTACCTAAAGGAAATAAAAAAATTTTAAATTCAAGGAAAGCACTAGAGTTAACGAACATTCCAAAAAAACTGTTAGTTGTGGGAGGAGGATATATTGGGCTAGAAATGGGGTCAGTTTTTAGCGCTCTAGGGTCTAAAGTAACAATAGTAGAAATGCTTCCCCATCTTCTTGATGGTATAGACAGGGATCTGGTGGAGCCGCTTCACAAAAAACTATCCAAGCAAACAGAAAAAATTTATTTAAACACAAAAATAACCTCTGCCAACCCAAAAAAGGAAGGGGTTGAAGTTCTTCTAGAAAGGGACGGAAAGATAATAAAAGAGAGCTTTGACGCAATTTTAGAATCAGTAGGAAGAAAGCCTAACACTAAAAACATGACCATAAAAAACGCGGGACTGGAAGTAAATAGCCGGGGGTTTATAAAAACAAACAACAAACAACAGACCTCAACCCCAACCATATATGCAATCGGTGACGTAGCAGGCGAGCCGATGCTTGCACATAAGGCAGCCTACGAAGGAATCATTGCCGCCGAAAACATATCAGGCGCAGAGGGTTCACAGTTTGATGCGAGAGCAATTCCAGCGGTTGTCTTTACAAATCCAGAAATAGCATGGGTAGGACTAACAGAAACCGCCGCCAAAGAAAAATCAATACCATATAAAAAGGGAGATTTTCCTTGGATCGCTAGCGGGAGAGCGGCCACAATGGGGTTTAGAGAGGGAAAAACAAAAATTTTATTTAATCCAAACACGAAACAGGTTTTAGGTGCAGGGATTGTGGGGCCAGGGGCTGGGGACTTAATATCGGAAGCAGCCCTGGCAATTGAAATGGGGGCAGATGCTGATGATTTGGCGATGACAATACACCCCCACCCTACACTTTCTGAGTCGATAAAAATTTCTTCAGAAATATTTTTAGGCACCGCAACAGACTTATATATTCCAAAACAAAAAAAAAAGAAAAACAATGAGTAAAAAAAAAACATATCTAAGCGTTTTATTAGCATTAAATATTCTGATAGCAAAAACGGATAGCCCGACAGACTCGGCTAAAACAAAAGAAAAGGAAACAACCTTCGAAAAAAAAATTAAGGGGATGGAAAAATTTGGAGGCCTCTATAATTTTTATCAAGACACACTAGACGGTTCGGTTTATATGGAAATAAACAAAAAACACATAAACAAGGAGTATATATATTTTGGACACGCCCATGATGGCATTGTTGATGTTGGTTTTAACAGAGGGTCGTATAGGTCAAGTAAGGTTTTTTCTATTAAGAAATATTTTAACAGAATAGAGTTTTCAACAGAAAACCACTCTTTTTATTTTGACAAAAACAACCCACTCAGCAGGGCCGAAAGCGCAAACATTACGACATCAATAATGTCTTCAAGTAAAATAATAGCGACAGACTCTACAAAAACAAAGTATTTAATTAAGGGCAATGATTTGTTTTTAACGGAAAAACTTTTGCCAATCAAAAAACACTCCAACCCCAAGAGCAGGAGGTTTTCATTAGGAAAACTAAGCGAAGGAAAAAGCAAGTTTATTAGCATTAGAAACTACCCAAAAAATTCTGAGGTAGTAGTTCAATATACGTATGACAACCCCACACCTAAAAACCGAGGGGGTTCTGGAATAACAGACCCAAGATCAATTAACCTTATTATTCAACACAGCCTGATGGAACTACCAAACAACAATTTCAAACCAAGGAGAGATGACCCAAGGGTGGGCTATTTTATAACGAAGGTTACTGACATGACCTCCGAGGATCCAACACCATATAGGGACCTAATTCACCGATGGAACCTAACAAAAAAATATCCTAGCAAAAAAATATCAGAACCAGAAACACCAATAGTATTTTGGATTGAAAACACCACACCGTACGAATTTAGGTCCGCAGTTAAGGAGGGCGTGCTTGCGTGGAACAAATCATTTAAAAAGGCAGGGTTTGAGAAGGCAATTCAAGTTAAAGTTCAGCCGGATAACTCAGAGTGGGACGCGGGAGATATTAGATATAATGTACTGAGGTGGACATCCTCTCCCTCGCCCCCTTTTGGCGGATACGGCCCAAACTTTGTTAACCCAAAAACAGGCCAAATTCTGGGAGCCGACATAATGTTGGAATATGTTTATGTTACAAACAGGGTTAAATATGAAAAACTATTTAATCCAGAAACAGAGAGACACGACGCAACCAACTGCAACCTTTGGAGCTACATGCACCACGAAAACCTTTTAGGGTCTATATCAACAAAAATAAAAACACCTAACAAGACAGCACAGAAAGACCTTATTAAAGAATCAATTATTAATCTTGTACTACATGAGGTTGGGCACACTTTGGGGCTAAATCACAACTTCAAATCAAGCCACCTTCACACCATAAAAGAAGTTAACAATAAAGCCCTAACAATGGCCGTTGGACTGTCAGGGTCTGTGATGGACTATGTGCCAATAAACCTATCAAAAAACCAAGAGAAACAGGGACAATATTATTCAACGGTTCCTGGACCCTACGATGATTGGGCAATTCAGTTTGGATATTCACCTTCCTTAAAAAACCAAAAAGAAGAAGAAATACGATTAGAAAAAATATTATCTAGATCTACAGACCCAGAACTTTTATTTGGTAATGACGCAGATGATATGAGATTTTCTGGTAGAGGGATAGACCCGCGCGCAATGGTGGGGGACCTAACCAGTGAGCCTATTAACTATTCTGTACAAAGAATAGAGTTAATGGATGAGCTGTTAGGAAAAATAAAGAAGAAATATGAAATAAAAGGAGAAACGTTTCACGCCCTAAGGGACGCGTTTAATGTGATAATGATGGAAAAACAAAATGCTGCCGCTACGATATCAAGATTTATAGGGGGCGTTTATGTTGACAGAGCCGTGTCTGGACAGCCAGAGGCAGGTCTCCCTCTTTTTCCTGTTCCCTACTTAACACAAAAACAGGCAATGGAGGCACTTGATAAGCATGTATTTACAACAAAAGAGGAAGTGTTTTTGGATTCCCTCTTCAATTATTTACAATTTCAAAGAAGAGGTTTTAACTTTTATGGTTCCACAGAAGACCCAAAGTTGCACCTCCAAATTTTATATACACAAAAAACTGCACTAAACCATATTTTACACCCAAAGGTCTTGCGGCGCATCGTTGACACAGCCCTATATGGAAATGAATACTCTATTTCTAATGTTTTTGAAGATATTACGTCTTCCATATTTAAAAACAAGACAAACAACCAGATCAGTACTTTTAGAAAAAACCTACAAACCGAGTATGTTAACAAGTTAATAGACGTTTCTGGCCTTAAAAAGGAAAATAAAAAAACATATGACTACATATCTCAGGCCACTGCATTTTCAACGTTGAATATTGTTAAGAAACACTTAAAGCGAATGAAAAAAAAGAAAGGAATGGCGGAACACGTGGAATTTTTAGAACACAAAATACTAAGTGCACTAAACAATTACAGAACCCAAAAATGAAAGTTATAGGAATTGCTGCCATTACAATTGATGGATATATATCAAAAGACAAGTCCGACAAGCTGTTGTGGTCAAAAGATAAACATTTTTTTAAAAAACAAACCATGGGCCACACAATAATAATGGGATCACAAACCAGCAAAAACATTTCATCCACGCTCAAGGGGAGAAAAAAAATAATTATTCACAGGGAGGATGATCCACAAAAAATTCTTAGTTCCATAGAGAAAACAAAATGTTTTGTAATAGGCGGAGGAAAAACTTTTGCAAAGTTTTCTAGCCACCTAACGCACCTTTACTTAACCACACACCCATTTTTGTTTGGTGGTGGAACTAAATTGTTTGATAATTTAAAAATAAAAATAAATCTAAAATTTCAAAAGCAGATCACAATTCTTCCAGAAGAAGGAATAATACAAATGCAATATAAAATATAGTGAAAAAATATGGTGATTTTCATCACACCCCCCCATGGGGAGACGGGTATATATTGAGCTTCTGTGTTTTAATAGAAAACAAGAGCTTAGGGACAGAAAATCTCCAAAACTTTATTTTAAATCAAGCTATTAATATTTGACGTTAGCTTGACAAAAAAACAACCCAAAAAATCTCTAATTATTTATTTTAACCAATGAGATTAATTAAAATAGCCGCAACCTTATTTTTTATTGTTTTCATCTTATTTTTTTCTTTAAGGTTTTATTTATACCCGAACCTTCCTAAATACGAAGGAAAAGTTTTTCTAAACGGACTAAAGAAAAGCGTTGAGGTTTTTACAGACAAATATGGGGTTCCACACGTTTTCGCAAAAAACGAGAGAGATTTGTTTTTTGCAGCTGGCTACATTGCTGCTAGAGAAAGACTGTTTCAAATGAGCATGGTTGCGCTGGCCGTTCGGGGTGAGCTTTCGTCCGCGCTTGGCGATGAATACTTGTCATCAGATATATATTTACGAACATGGGGGATTCCCACAATTGCAAACCGCTTAGTTGAAATAATGGATGAGGAGGAAAGGCTTGTTCTGGAGTCCTTTTGTGAAGGAATTAATGAGCATATTAGAGAAACAATGCACGACCTTCCTATAGAGTTTAAAATATTAAGAATTAACCCACCGATCTGGAAACCTTCTGACGTTACAGGATATGCCAGAATGATGGCCCACGAAATGCAGGGGTCTTGGAAGGCTGAAATAGTGTATGGGGCAGTAGCTGATTATTTTGGAGAAGAAAAACTTAAGGAGATTTATCCTGGAAACGATTTTGATGTTCCAACGATTACAAAAGGGCTAAAGCCGGCATTTGATTCAATTTTAGAGAACGAATTAAAGATTAGAGATTTTTTGGGATTTAGGTCTTCACATTTTGGCTCTAACAGTTGGGTACTTTCTGGGGAAAAAACAAAAAACAAAAAACCAATTTTAGCGAACGACCCCCACCTAGAGTTTTCTCAGCCGGCAAGATGGTATGAAATGCACCTAAAAGGAGGAAAATATAATTCAAGCGGCGTTTGTATCGCAGGAATTCCCGTTCCAGTTATAGGAAGCAACGGTGTTTGTGCGTGGGGTTTTACTAACAGCATGGTTGACGATGTTGATTTTTTTATAGAAACGATTAATGATAACAATCCAGATCAATATTTGCATGGAGACGAGTGGAAAAACATCAAACTTATAACCCAAAAGGTTCCCAGGAGGAACGGACAAGACACGTCTATCACAATCAGACACACGCACCACGGACCAATTATTAGCGATATTCATCCGCTACTGAAAAACAAAAAAAAAGTGGTATCTTTTTCTTGGTCTGGCCACAAAGAAACCAGAGAAATGAATGCCTTTATGAAATTAAACACCATGAAATCGTGGGATGATTTTACAAGTGCCGTTAAAAACTTTGGGGTTCCAGGACAAAACATTATATACGCTGATACAATGGGAAACATTGGATGGAGACCCGCAGTTTATATTCCAATTAGAAAGAAGGGGTCAAGCCTAATTCCTCGCCCAGGGGAAGACCCTACATATGATTGGGAGGGCTATGTTCCTTTTGAAGAAATGCCATTTATATATAATCCAGAAAAAGGTTTTATTGTTACAGCAAATAACAAAACAATTGGAAATAATTTTCCCTACTATATTTCTGGTTTATGGGCAGACCCAAGCCGGGCACAAAGAATAAATGATTTAATTGAACCAATAACAAGGGGCACGGTAGGGGAAATGAAAAAAATTCAAACAGATCTTGTTTCCCCTTTTGCAAAGACAATTTTATCACATTTGTTTAAATATAATTTTGAATATAAAAATGAAACATTCAAAAAACACATAGACTCACTAAAAAACTGGAACGGAGAGGAAAACAAAGACTCAGAAGACGCACTATTTTTTCACTCTATTCTTCGCTCGCTGATAATTAACATATATGGAGATGAGCTCTCCGCGCTGGGGGACAATTATTTAGAAGCTTTTTTGGGGTTAAAATATCTATACACAAGAAACCTAAGACAAATACTAAAAGACGGGACCTCTTCTTGGTTTGATAATATTAAAACAAAGGACTACATAGAAACAGACAAAGATATTATTAAAAAGTCTATAACCGATGGCATATCCTATGCAATAGATACGTTTGGAAAGAAAAAATCAAACCTAAAATGGGGAGAAGCACACACCTTAACACACAACCATCTCTTGGGAAAAGTTGGGATTTTAAATTCGCTATTCGGTTTTAATGTGGGGCCATTTTTGTCCGGAGGGTCTGACAAAACAGTTAGAGCAGGGGGCTTTAGCTATGTTGAGCCATTTAAACAAAGCGCAGGCGCATCAATGAGGAGAATTGTTGACTTGTCAAAAATAGAAGAAATTAATTTTATTCTTCCAACGGGACAGTCTGGACACCCCCACAGCCAACACTATTCTGATCAGACAAAACTTTATAATGATGGAAAATATAAAAAAACAATTATAAACGAAAATAAAATCCGAGAAGGAAAACATAAAAAACTTCTATTAGTTCCAGCCGAATGATATATGTTTTTGTTATATTAATAATTGTAACAACACTTAGGCACCTCTGTTTTTGGAAACCATGTGGAGGAAAGAGGTTTTATAAAAACACAAACTTTATGCTTATTTCTCATAGAGGATATCATAAAAAATATCCAGAGAACACAACCCAGTCGATAAAAAGAGCAATTTTAAAAGGCTTTAGGGCGGTTGAGGTTGATGTATATCCATCAGGTGATAATGAAATATTTTGTTCACACAACCTTGACCTTGAAAGAGAAACAGAAGGTGGCGGGTTTATTGACGAGCTAAACAGTGAAACAATTATTAACATTGCCTGCAACACACAAAAAAAATCTTACATCCCCACACTGACATCGGTTTTTCATAAATACAATCAAAAGACAATGTGGATAATTGACGTAAAAACAAAGAGCTTTTTTCATATAAAACATGCATATAAAATTATAAAAATCATTAAAGAACACAACTTAACTGAGTCAACTATTGTGTCGAGCTTTAATCCGTTGTTTTTGTGGTATGTAAAAATCATAGAAAAAAAAATAATGACAGGACTTATCTTAAAAACACAAAAACTTTTAACACTAACTAACATAGTTCACCCAGATTTTTTACACCTAAGAGCCGACATTGTTAATGAAAAAACAATAAAATACTCCACAAGAAAAAAAACACCAATAAACGCATGGACTGTTAACAATAAACCCTCAACAGACTGGCTAAAGTCTTTGGGGGTTTCCGGAATAATAACTGACGAGGCTGTAAGCCTAGATTCTTAGTGTTTAAAGCACCGTGTTCCAGTGAACATCATCGAAACGCCATACTCATTACAAGCATTAATAATTTCTTGGTCTCTAATAGAGCCTCCGGGTTGTACAACGACCCCGATTCCCGAATCTTTAATTGCATCTATACTATCTCGAAAAGGAAAAAAAGCATCTGATGCCAACACCCCCCCTGTTACATTTTCTCCTCCCTTTCTGAGCGCCATGTGGACCGCATCTACCCGACTGACCTGACCAGCCCCCAGGCCGACAGTGGTCTTGTCTTTCGCAATTAAAACACCATTTGACTTAGCATGCCGCAAAACCTTCCACGCAAACAGAGCGGTTTTTATCTCTTGATCTGACGGGAGTTTTTTTGTTACGACCCTTAGATCGTCTTTAGATAAGATTTTTATATCTACACCCTGAACCAGAACACCGCCATCTATATTTCTGACTTCAGTCTTTTTGGTCCGACGACCAAAGTTGCCAATCTCTAACACTCGAAGATTTTTTTTCTTTTTAAAAACCTCCAAAGCCCCACTTTCAAAGCTTGGCGCCAAAACAATTTCCAAAAAAACAGAAACAAGAGCCTCTGCAACGTCGCGTGAGCACGGACGGTTTAGGGCCACAACACCACCAAAGGCCGAAAGAGAATCTGCATCAAAAGCTCTCCTGTAAACACTTAACAGGCTGTTACCCTCCGACACTCCACAGGGGTTAGAATGCTTAACAATCACACAGGCGGGAGCGTCAAACTCTCTTATACAGGCTAGCGCACCGTCTGCATCCATTATATTATTATAAGAAAGCTGTTTTCCTTGGTGTTTTATCGCATTTAGGATGTTTTTTTCTTTGTTTCCGGGGATGCTATATGAGGCCGCGGACTGGTGAGGATTTTCACCATAACGCATTTCAGAATGTTTTTCAAATGTTAGAGAAAGGTTTTCCGTTAAAACATCAGATCTTAGGTGATTATGGATAATAGCATCATATTTAGCGGTATAGCCAAACGCTTTTACTGATAGTTTTTGTCTTGTGTTAAATGATATTTTTCCAAGCGCAAGCTCATCGATGACCGCAGAATAGTCTTCAGGGTCAACCACCACACAGGCCCACCCCAAATTTTTTGCTGCTGACCTAATCATCGTGGGCCCCCCGATATCCACGTTTTCAAGGGCCATTGCTAAATTAGAATCTTTACTATTTATTACATCTAAAAAGGGGTATAGATTACAGACAACAAGATCAATCCACTGAATTTTGTTAGTTTTTGCATCGTTATTGTGTATATCCCTTAGGCCCAGAATTCCTCCTTCTATCAGGGGGTTTATAGTTTTTACGCGACCATCCATTATTTCTGGAAATTTAGTGTAGTCACTTACGTCAGCGACAGGGACATCGCTGTTCCGAAGAGTTTTCGCGGTACCGCCGGTAGACATAATTTTAACACCAGACAGATGTAGGGACCGGGCAAAACTAACCACGCCAGTCTTGTCAAACACCGATAATAGTGCTCGCTTTATTTTAATAGAGCTCTGATTTATTTTTGGACTATTTAGCATTCGTTGTTTTGAATTAACTGAATTGACTCAATAAAGGCCTCTCCCTCTAGTTTTTGTACCTTTTTTTTTAATGTTTTCACAGTATCTCCTGAATCAACAACACATTTCTTCTGTATTAATATTGGGCCGCCGTCAACCTCTTCTGTAACAAAATGGATAGTACAACCGGTTTCTGAATCTCTATTTTTTAACACCTGCTCGTGTACGTTGGTATCCATCCCGCCTGAATATTTAGGTAGCAGAGATGGATGTACGTTCAGAAGCCGACCTCGCCACTCCACGCAAAATTGGCGAGAAAGGATTCGCATGAATCCAATAAGAAGGACCAGATCAGCCTGATGATGTTTTAAAATCGTTGTCATTTCCCTATCGAACGCTGCTCTTTTTTTATCTATGTGGGATAGAAAAACAGCGGGAATGTTATTTTTCTTTGCCCGACTTAAGATATAGGAGTTTATACGATTTGATAAAACCACAACCACCTCAGCGCTTAGCGCGCCAGATGAAATTGCGCCCAAAATAGCCTGAAGGTCAGTTCCCTTTGTAGACCCAAGCACCCCAAGCTTTGTCATCTAATTAAACTCATTTGTTTGATTTTTTTTTGGATTAAACTCTCGGTGCCAATATCAGAGCGGTGAAAAAGATTTCCAGAAACTGCCGAGACTTCT
The DNA here is from genome assembly GCA_964575125.1 of uncultured bacterium. Classification (GTDB taxonomy): domain Bacteria; phylum Fidelibacterota; class Marinisomatia; order Marinisomatales; family AB-629-J13; genus AB-629-J13. Next base: position 122 of record CAZNQF010000011.1, on the reverse strand, counting down.
TTTTCAGCTTTTTTTTCTGCCTCAGAAATAGAATTTCCCACACCAACAACCGCAAGGGCGCGGCTACCAGCTCCTACCAATTGTTTATTTTTTATATTTACAGACGCAAAAAACAAACAATC
>CAZNQF010000010.1:14065-20701 GCA_964575125.1 uncultured bacterium | reverse complement strand
CAAAATACCCAGTTTATATCCTGCTGAATAAAGTCCTACATCTTGTGTACCAGCCATCCAGTATAGTAAATACCGATTTGCCAGTTCCATAATCATTGTAAAAATCCCGGCAGGTAAAAAAGGGATCGCAAACTTAAACACAATTTTAAGTGTTACTGGCTGAATGGTGCTGAAGCTGATACGCTTCATAATGATTGGCAATGAGAGTATAAACACGATACTTGACGCAGCCAGATTCGCAAAAAGGATCCCCAAAATACCCATTTTAAGAATGACTACAAAATAGATATTAAATCCCATTTTTCTCCCGCTCGACGAAAATGGATCGCAAAAAGAACCCCAAAAATACCCATTTTGAGAGTGGCTACAAAATAGATGTTAAATCCCATAGTAAAGAGAACGTTTGTTAAATTAAAGACAATAAACGACACTGGTTTCTCTTCTGTACGAAGCAGTAACACTGGCAGGTTCCAAAGTGCATCCAGCAGCAACACTCCCGATAACAAAGCAATCAATTCGGGTTTATCAACACCTAAAACGATTTTTGCAATAACGTTTCTGGAAAAGAAAAGTATACAAGAAAAAACCACACTGCTGACTACCTGTAAACCATAAATCGTAGAAATATATTCGTCCCTTTCCTGGCCTTCTTTTTGTACCGCATATTTCATGAGAGCTGAATCCATACCATAACGGTAAAGAATCAAGGCGAATCCCATAAAAGCATAGGTCAGGGAAACTACCCCGTACTCTTCCAGAGTAAATATATGTGTATAAAGCGGAAGAAGAAAAAATGTAATCAGACGGGTCAGAATGTGCCCGAATCCATAGATCAGCGATTGTTTTCCAAGTGTTTGAATAGACATCTATTCAGTCAGGTTCAGTTCCAGCGTATCTCGAAAAATTCCACTGGAACCAAAATTTTCCTTAAATCGGGCTAACCCAAAATTAGGTTCTCCATTTACTGTAAATATACCGAAATCAAAAACCTTTTTCCCATTCTGAACAGCCTCTGAAAAAATCGTATAAAACAATAAATTTAATGCTCGTTTCTCCTGAAAATTTTCATTATGTGAAATGTAAAATGCTAATTGTATTCGTTTATTCAAAAGAAAACTTACGACTCCTGCTATCATTTTGTCTTCAATAAATGCACCGTGCAAAATGATCTTGTTAGGAAAAAGCGCATACAATAATTCTAATTCTTTAAGACTGTGGGTAGGATAAATATCATGCCGTTTAGATAAATTATTTTTTAAAATCGGATAAAATGTTTTAAAATCGGATGACTGCTTAATTTTCACACCTTCTTTCTCAGCTTTTCGAACAGCTTGACGGTGTGATGGTTTAAAACTTTTCATTATATCTTCACACGTGTTTGGTAATAACAATATGCTAGAAACTTCCCGCTTTAAATAAGTAAAACCAAATTTTAGCATTGCAAATTCCATATAATTTGATGGAGTTCCGTTGTAACAATCGGGAGGGAGTGTAACTCTGATGGCTGAAAAGTTTTTATGTTGGGCATACTGTACCAGCGAGGTTACCAAATCAAATGACCCCTTTAGTGATAAAGATGTTTTGTAACAAAACCACCAATGGTTATACCGGGGTGAGAATGAAGTAGCTCCCCGTTTTTTGTATGGATAACAACCGAAGGAAACACAGCATAATATTTTCCTTTATTATGAAAATATATGCTGTGGTCCTGAAAACGGTCCTGAGGATGATAACTGATAAATTTTCGGGTATGAAACAATGTTCCATTGGATGCATTATTTACAAACTCATCCCAATCACTAGAGTTGGATTCTTCAAATTTATAAACATCTATTTTGCTTTTCATACTATCATAAAATTAAGGGTTGCAGTTTTCTTGTACAATTAAGTTTACAATCATTATTGTCTAGCATTGTTCCTGTTTTTAATTTGAATAAATTCATGGGAAAAGAAAGTGTCTAATTCATCCATAATATCTGTGACGGGTAGAGAAATTCTTGATTCACGAGGGAACCCTACTATCGAAGTAGATGTGATTCTTGAAAATGGCTCTATGGGGAGAGCCGCGGTTCCTTCGGGTGCTTCAACCGGTGAGCATGAAGCTGTAGAACTTAGGGATAAGGAACTGAGTCGCTTTCTTGGTAAAGGTGTTCAGACTGCCATTCAAAATGTAAACGATTCACTTTTTAAAGCTATTATAGGGAAAGACGCCTTGGATCAGAAATCTGTAGATGAACAATTGAAAGCTGCAGATGGGACCCCAAACAAAAGCAAACTTGGTGCCAATGCAATTCTCGGAGTTTCTATGGCTGTTTGTCGAGCAGGAGCGTTCTATAGTGAACAACCACTTTGGACCTATTTAAATTCAAGTGCTACTAATCTGCCAGCTCCAATGATGAATATTATTAATGGAGGAAGTCACGCTGATAATACGGTGAATATCCAAGAATTTATGGTTTACCCCCTGGGAGCTGATTCCTTTCGGGAAGGATTACGTATAGGAACTGAAATATTTCATCATTTAAAAAAAATTTTGAAATCAAATAGGCTAAACACAGCAGTTGGTGATGAAGGCGGCTTTGCACCTAATCTAAATTCAAATGAAGAGGCAATAGAAATAATACTACTATCTATTGAAAAAGCAGGATACAAGCCCGGGGAAGAGGTTTTTCTTGCGCTGGATGCGGCTTCAAGTGAATTTTATCAAAATGGGATATACACTCTTGAATCTGAAGGTGTAACATATACTTCGGAAGAGATGGTAACCTACTGGGAAAGGCTAGTTAATAAATATCCTATTGTCTCTATTGAAGATGGATTAGATGAAAATGATTGGAATGGTTGGAAAATTTTAAATAAGTCATTAGGTGATTCTATACAAATCGTTGGAGACGATCTCACCGTTACAAACTTAAACCACTTACAGCGTGCTATTGATGAAAAATCAATGAATGCTATTTTAATAAAGTTAAACCAAATAGGGACTGTAACGGAAACTATTCAAGCCGTTGAGTTAGCACGGAAAAATAACTTTGGAGTAATAATTTCTCATCGTTCCGGAGAAACAGAAGATACTTTTATTGCGGATTTTTCTGTTGCAATGGGAATGGGGCAAATTAAAACAGGTTCAGCCTCCAGAACTGACAGATTATGCAAATATAATCAATTATAGAGAATAGAAGAAAATTTGGGAAATAAAGCTAAGTATCCAGGAAAGTTAATTTTAGGTATTTTATGAGACGGATTATGCTTAAAAAGAAAAAATCACCAAAAACATTACGTTATAAACAAAAATCAATTTCTCAAAAAAAACGAATTCTAAGAGGAATTTCATTGTTTGTAGCTACTGTTCTCATAATTATATTTTTTTTGGGAGACCATGGTGTATATCAACTTATAAAAATCAACATGGAAAGAAAAAAGACACAGAATCTAATTGCTGAACTAAGATTAGAAAAAGAAAAATTAGAAAAAGAAAAATATAACCTTGAGAATAATGATGATTATCTTAAGCGGTTAGCACGGGAAAAACATGGGATGGTTCTACCTGGAGAAAAAATGTTTAAGGTTATTGAGAAAAATCCTGATAATTAATATCTGTTAAATTTAATCACCTTTTCATTTGTCCTCTTATAGAAGAGCCTTTAATTTCCCTTCCATTGATTATAGAGATTTTCATTTAAAAAAATTATATGTCTAAAAAAGTAACTCCCAGAAGTCAAAATTTTTCCAGTTGGTATACTGATGTCATTACCAAGGCTGGATTAGCTGATTACGGGCCCGTTAAGGGAACTATGGTAATTAAACCCTACGGGTTCTCACTGTGGGAGCATCTGAGAGATGCACTGGACAAAATGATTAAAGATACAGGACATGTCAATGCATATTTCCCTCTGTTCATCCCAAAATCCTTTTTAGCTCAGGAGGCAAATCATGTAAAAGGCTTTGCTAAGGAGTGTGCTATAGTGACCCATTCAAGGCTAAAGACAGTCAATGGTGATTTGATTGTGGATCCTGAATCAAAATTAGAAGAAGAGGTCATTGTGCGTCCAACGTCCGAAACTGTAATTTGGTCCATGAATAAAAAATGGATACAATCTTACAGAGACCTGCCCCTACTTATTAATCAATGGGCAAATGTAGTACGATGGGAAATGCGTACCCGGTTATTTCTTCGTACAACCGAATTTTTATGGCAGGAAGGGCATACTGCGCATATATCTGAAGAAGACGCCGAGAAGGAAACTCTATTAATTTTAAAATTATATAAAAAATTAGCTGAAGAATACCTTGCCATTCCCGTCATAACTGGATTGAAATCTGAATCCGAAAAATTTGCGGGAGCAGAGCGAACATACTGTATCGAAGCAATGATGGGAGACAAAAGAGCTCTTCAGGCAGGGACATCACACAATCTGGGGCAAAATTTTGCAAAAGCATTCAATGTTACATATCAAACCGAGGACAATAAAGAAAGTTTTGTCTATGCAACAAGCTGGGGCGTAAGCACCCGATTAGTTGGTGCAGTAATAATGACACATGGAGATGATAAAGGATTACGCCTTCCCCCAAGATTGCTCCTTATCAGGTCGTCATTGTACCTATCGCTCGGTCTGAGGAAGAAACTGAGACTGTCCGAAATTTCATAGAACCTATTTCTAATGAATTTAAAGAAAACTCAATTAGGTTTTTTGAAGATTGGAGCACAAATTCTCCAGGATATAAATTTAATGAATGGGAAATGAAAGGTGTTCCAATTAGACTTGAGGTTGGTCCACGTGATATAGCAGAGAATAAGGTTATGTTAGTCAGAAGAGATAACGGAGAAAAAGTTTCATGCCCGATAAAATCTATTGCACATAATATCAAAAACTTATTAGATGAAATCCAGAAATCCTTATTTGATGAAGCTCTATCTTTTAGAGAAAAAAATACGTACGATATTTCTTCTTATAGTGAATTTAAATCTATCATTAAAAATAACGGAGGATTTATCCGTTGCGGTTGGGATGGAACTGAGGAAACAGAGCTAAAAATAAAAAATGAAACAAAAGCTACTATTAGATGTATTCTAGACAATGTAAATGTTAATAATAAAAAGTGTATATACAGTGGTAGTCCTGCTAAACACGAGGTAATCTTCGCCAAAGCGTATTAAAGAATGATAGTAAAAACTTCAGCAATTGTGCTAAAAAGATTTCCTTTCGGAGAGACAAGCATTATTGCGCGATGTTTCACAAGGGAAGAGGGAAAGGTAAATATTATAATTAAAGGTGCTAAAAGGAAAAAAAATCATTCTTCCTCATTTTTTCAGCCTATAAATTGTTTAGATATGCTTTATTATTTTAAGCCTAATAGAGATATTCAAACTGCTTCAAAGGTATCCTACAATAAAATATGGTCTAAATTTCATGCTAATCTAAAACATATGTCATACGGCATGGCCTTAATGGAAATCACTGATAAAACCATCACAAATTATGATCCTCATCCAGAATTATTTGATGAGTTATTTTCTGTCATCAATAAAATAGATTCTCAAGATGATAAATTAAATATTGTTTTCTGGTATTATGAAATGAGGTTGCTCACTTTACTTGGATATCAACCAAATTTAAATGATGATAATCAAATTAATTTCAATCTTTTAAATTCACAAAAATCTAAAAACAGCTTAAAAATTCTCAAAACTCTACAGACACATTCACTAGAGTCTATCCCGGATTTTAATATAACTAAAGAAGATAGAAATACAGTTGGAACTTTTTTATCAGAAAATCTTAGAAACCATTTTGATTATTCTGGGCCTTTACATTCATTTAATTTTATGAAAAAAATAAAATTTTAATGAAAAATGATATTCTGACCGGGATTTTAACAGATGATAGTGACGGTGCATATTTAAAAAGCAAAACTAATAAAAAATTATTGCAAAATGAGCAAATTTGGGATGGATATATGGTCCATTGGAAAAATAAAAAGGTTCACGCTCGCTCTTTACCGCAAAAAGATTATAAAACAGGAAAACATATTTATATTCTATGGATTGCAGAAGAGGATAATAATACTCCATTTCTAGAATTATATTATAATGAACGCCTTGTAAAATATTCTGCTTCTACTTTTGGACACAACGCTATCAATATAAGTGGGAACATATTTAATTTTTCACATTATATGAATGAAAATGAAGTCATCACTCCTGAAGAATATTTTTTTCGACCTGCGTTGGGAGAATTTGCACCGTCTCCAACAACAAAAAGATTTGCTTTAAATGAAAATGGGAAAAATTATTTTGATAAATTTGGAAGAAGTTTCATGCGCACAATACATGTACTTCGAATAGAGGGAGTGAATGAACAGCGTTTGTCCGACATCTTTAATGAAGAATTATATATAATTCATAACTCAAAACCTGATCCTGAGAATGCTGAATTATACAAAGATTTTAGTTTTTTAAATCGAAATTGTACAACTATTATACGTGACTGTTTGAGAAAATACGGATTCAAAAAAATTAAAAAAAATTTTCATAGAGATTTTTTTATCAGTACTGCTTTTGAATGTTAAAAAATGAAAAATTTGAGATCATCTATATTAACTCTCCATCAGCTTCATGAAAAGGAAGCTCCCCCT
>CAZNQF010000010.1:0-14055 GCA_964575125.1 uncultured bacterium | reverse complement strand
CGCGTAACTATTACCGGTTACATAAGTTAATGAGTCATACAAAATGAAATATCAATTCCAATCGGACCAGGGACAATTTTCATGGAGACCCAACTACTTTACTGATGCAATTAAAGTACTTATTGGAATGAATATTTTATTGTTTTTATTTAAAAACATATCTCAAGGTGAAGTCAATTTTGACCTTTTATTAGGATTGTCTCCTGGAACTATTTGGCCTTATATCTGGCAACCCATAACCTATTTATTTATACATGGTGATATTTGGCATGTTACAATAAATATGCTTGTGTTGTTTTTGTTTGGTTCTGAATTAGAAACCATTTGGGGGCGTCACAATTTCATTAAATATTACCTAATTACGGGTGTAGGCTCAGGATTGGTTTGGCTAATATTTCAGTTTTTTTCTTCTACTCCAGGAACATTGATAGGTGCAAGCGGTGCGGTGTATGGAATTTTAACCGCTTACGGACTTATCTTTCCAAACAGAATTGTACATATATATTTCTTTATCCCAATAAAAGTAAAATACTTTGTTATGATATTTTTTGGGATTGCCTTTTTTTCTTCCTTGGAAAACAATTCAAATATTAGTCATCTAACTCATTTATCTGGTATGGTCATAGGTTTTGTTTATCTGCGATTTAATGGTCAATGGAGAAAAATGACATTTCTCATAAGAAAGCAGATTGTAGAATCAAAACTGAAACGGGAGAGCGTACGCCAAAAAAAGAAAAAAATGCTACAGAAAAATGTAGACCAAATACTTGACAAAATCAATGAAGTTGGATATGATGGCCTAACAGATTCAGAAAAAACCAAACTCTATACTGCGAGCAAAGAGATCTCTAGGGAAGAAAGAAAAGATTAAATTATTATATCCCTTAAATACTATTAATCCTTATCATTCATTTTCTTTCGTTAAATTTATCAATAAAATATGCAAAAAAAATTTAATTTAGACATTCACACCTCATTCATGTCGCGCGCGCTTGAGTTAGCAGAAAAAGGTAGGGGCAGAGTATCTCCAAATCCCATGGTTGGTTGTGTATTGGTAAAACATGGAGAAATTATTGGAGAGGGCTATCATAAAGAGTTCGGTGCCCCGCATGCTGAATCTATGGCTATTAAAAATGCCTCGACGAACCCTACAGATTCCATAGCCTATGTTAATCTTGAGCCCTGCTGCGTTACAGGAAAAACTCCTCCCTGTACAAACATTTTTAAAGAACATGGTATTTCAGAAGTTTTTATTGGGATGTTAGACCCAAATCCAAAAGTTAATGGTAATGGTATAAAAGAGTTGGAGAAAAATAAAATTATAACTCATGTAGGAATAAAACAAAAAGAATCAATGAAACTCAATCAAGGCTTTAGTAAATGGATTACAAAAAAACTTCCATTTGTCATTGCAAAAGTAGCTCAAACTCATGATGGATATATGGGGATTAACTCAAAAACATCAATTTGGATTACAGGAAATAATTCTAAAAAGCACACCCATATACTACGTTCCGAGGTAGATGCTATTTTAATTGGACGTCAGACAGCATTAATTGATAATCCCAGTCTTACTGTTAGGGAAGTCCTGGGGATCAATCCACGGCGGGTCGTTCTGGATACGAATAGAAAACTTCCTTCATCTCTAAAATTATTTAACGATAAAAAAGCGGAGACGACAGTTCTTTGTTCTGAAAATAATTTTAAAAAAACCAAAAATCACTTTTGTGGTTATTTGCCTGTTAAAGAAAAAAATGGTTCTCTTTCCCCTATTAATGTTCTTAAAACTTTAGCTGAAGAGGGAATCACCTCTATACTCATAGAAGGCGGTCAGGCAGTGCTGCATTCATTTATGCTAGAAAACCTCATTGATCAGATTTATATTTATACATCATCGGGAAAACTAGAGGGTGCTGATTTAATTAATCCTCTTAAATTATCTAAAACCTGGTCCGTTATCAACCAGAAATCACTGGGAAGGGATACTTTAATAATCGCTGAAAAGGGAGAGAAATGTTTACAGGGATTGTAGAAGAATTAGCACAAGTAAAAACCATAGAAATTAAAAACCAAGGGATACGCTATACTATATCTGCTAATACAGTTATCGATGACTTAAAAATTGGAGATAGTATATCGGTCAACGGCGTATGTCTCACGGTAATAGGACAAAAACAAAACACCTTTTCGATGGATGTAATTGAAGAATCGTTGGATAAATCTAACTTAGGTTCTATACAGGAAAATGATTTTGTAAACTTAGAAAGGGCTATGAAAATATCGGACCGATTTGGGGGTCACATTGTTCAGGGGCATGTAGAAACGCAGGGCGTAATCACTGAAAAAAAAATTATAGAAGATGAAGCACGAATCTCTGTTGGTTTAGATTCCGAGTGGGTACGTTACTGTATCCCTAAGGGTTCTATCACCTTGGATGGTGTCTCTCTTACTATAGCATCAATTAATAGTAATATTATTGAAATCGCATTAATTCCTCATACAATTGAGAATACTACCCTGGGCTTAAAGGATAAGTCTGACACATTGAACGTAGAAACTGATATTATAGGAAAATATATTAATCGTCTATTAACATTTGATAGTGATAATATAAAGATTGATAAAAATATTCTCAAAACTATTAGGGATATATAATATAATGAAAGCTGAAGAAAAGCTGAATATAGAAGAAGTTCTTCATCATTTCAGAAATGGGAAAATGATTATAGTTGCTGATGATGAAGACCGTGAAAATGAAGGAGATTTTATCATTTCTGCTGAGAAGGCAACCCATAAGGACATAAATTTTATGATGAAAGAGGGAAGAGGTTTGATTTGTGTTCCAATCACCAAGGCCTATGCAAACCGCCTAAAACTTGGTCCAATGGTTTCAGATAATACGTCCATTCATGAAACAAATTTTACGGTAAGTGTAGATGCCAAAAAAAATACTACAACTGGTATCTCAGCACGGGACCGCTGGGAGACAATACAAGTTATCCTAGATGAGAATTCAAGCCCAAGCGACCTAGGGAGACCGGGGCATATGTTTCCTCTAATAGCAAAAGAAGGAGGCGTTCTACAGAGAGCTGGGCACACCGAAGCTGCTATAGATTTGGCTAGAATGACAGGATTAAAGCCTGTCTCCCTTTTAGTTGAAATCGTAGATGATGATGGTACAATGGCCAGAAAGCCACGTTTAGAAGAAATATCTCAAAAATATAATCTGCCCATGATAACCATTTCTGAATTAATTGAATATAGACGTAAGCATGAAAAGTTGGTGGAAGAATTATCAAACATACCTCTTCCAAATAAATTTGGTGAGTTTTCCCTTCGTCTTTTCGAAGATAAGATTCATGGTGATCATCATGTTGTTTTAGTAAAGGGGAATATATCTAAAAATGATGAGGTGTTGGTACGTGTTCACTCTCAGTGCCTTACAGGTGATATATTTGGGTCACTCCGTTGTGATTGTGGTCAGCAATTATCGGGAGCGCTAGAGCGAATTGAAAAAGAACAAATAGGTTTACTTGTATATCTTCGTCAAGAAGGTCGCGGAATTGGACTAAAGAATAAAATTATGTCTTATAAATTACAGGATGATGGACTGGACACTGTGGAAGCTAATCACCACTTGGGGTTCCCTTCAGACCTACGAGAATACGGAATAGGGGCTCAGATCCTTCGGGAGTGTGGGGTTAGAAAAATGCGTTTATTAACTAACAATCCTAGGAAGATTATAGGTTTAGAAGGCTATGGTTTAGAGGTAGTCGGACGTGAACCTATTGAGTTTAAATCGAATGCCATTAATAAAAAATATCTTCAGACCAAACGAGATAAACTAGGTCATTTTATCTTAAATGAGGAATAAGATTGACATCTGAATTATCAGCTTTTAAAAAATCTCTTATAATAGTTATCAGTGAATTTAATGAGTCAATAATTGAAAACTTATTACAAGGGGCTCAAGACTCCTTTGTACATTATGGTGGTAAAAATTCTGATCTTATAGTTTATCGAGTTCCTGGGGCCTTTGAAATCCCTGGAACCATTCAAAAAATCCTGAAATCACGTGACCCTGATGCCATCGTTGCACTAGGTGCTATCATACGAGGTGAAACCCACCATTTTGATTATGTGGCAACAGAATCTGCAAGGGGGATTGCAGAGCTCAGTCTGAATGCAGATATACCAATCATCAATGGCGTTATCACAACAGACAACGTCATGCAGGCCAAAGCGCGGTCAAAGCTAGGAGGAAGGAATAAGGGCTGGGATTCAATAGAGGCTGCCCTTCAGACCATTTCTGTTTATCAGAAAATATTTTCTGACCCAAAATGATGAGAAGTGTTTATTTTTTTGTGACCTGTGTTTTTCTGATAAATTCTTCTTCTGTTAAAATTTGAATATCTAAATCCTCAGCTTTTTTCTTTTTTGATCCAGCACCAGCCCCAGCTATTAAAAAGTTAGTTTTTATACTTACAGAACCAGAGACTCTACCGCCAAAACTTTCAATTTTTTTCTTGGCCTCATTGCGTGTGAATTGTTTTAGTGTCCCTGTTAGCACAAAAATTTGTCCTTCCAAATTCATTAAAGTTCTATTTTGGATTTCCATAATAATTTTAACACCTAATTGAAAACATGTATCAACAACCTGCCTGTTGGCTTGATTCTCCCAGAACGTAACTATACAATCAGCAACAATATCACCTACTTCATGAATATTAGTTAATCTATCCTTATTTGTATTGACAAATTGATCAAAATTGAAAAGATATTCCTTTGCAAGCACTTTAGATAAATGTTCTCCAACATTTCGAATTCCAAGACCAAACAAAAATCGTGAAAATGTGGTTTTCTTTGATCTTTCAATTGAACTCAGTAAATTATTAACCGATTTTTCACCCATTCCTTCTAAATCTATTAATTCCTCTTTCTTCAATTTAAATATTTCATCTACGGAGCTTAGCAATCCTTCATCAACAAATCTATCTACAATTTTTTGCCCCATACCATCAATATCTAATGCATTTTTTGAAACAAAATGTTTAATTCTTCCTTTAATTTGTGCTAAACAAGAAATATTTTGACAACGAAACACAGCTTCATACTCTAGCTTAAATACAAGCAGGAAACAAACAGGACATTTTTGGGGAAACACAAAAGATTTACTGTTTCGGGGGCGTTTCTCTAAAACGACCTTTACCACTTTTGGGATTACATCACCTGCACGCTCAATAAATACTGTATCTCCAACTCTTATATCTTTTTTTTCTATTTCATCTTTATTATGAAGAGTGGCATTTGATACAGTTACCCCTCCCAGCTCAACAGGGTTTAGCCTAGCCACGGGAGTAATCGCTCCAGTTCTACCGACTTGAATTTCAATATCTTGAATGTGTGTTGTTGCCTGTTGCGCTTTGAATTTTCCCGCGACCGCCCACCTTGGAGTACGGGTTCTTGACCCCAATAAATCCTGTTCTAAAAATGAGTTCACCTTTATTACTGTTCCATCAATCTCATAGTGTAGATCATTTCTTTCTGCTTCCAAGTATTTATGATATTCTATGACTTCTTCAATCCCATACTTAAGCTCACCCAATATATTTACAGGAAGTCCCCATTTTTTAATGTTTTTAATAAAATTGTTTTGAGACTCAATTTTTTCACCTGAAATAACTCCTGGCTGATAAAGATAAATAGATAGAGGACGTTTTGATGTTACAGCCGGATCTAGCTGACGTAAGCTGCCAGCTGCAGCATTCCTTGGATTGGCAAAAATGGGTTTTTGTTCATCTGCTCTAATCTCATTCAAATATTTAAAATCAGATTTTCTAATAAACACTTCTCCTCTCAATTCTAGCAGTTCTGGAAAAGATAACTCATTATCTCTTAATGAAAGTGGTAGACTCCGTATTGTACGTAAATTTAGAGAAATATCTTCACCAGTCATTCCGTCTCCTCGAGTGGACCCATGACTAAACAACCCTTTTTTATATACAACCTCTACACCTAAACCATCCAACTTTGGTTCACAAAAATATTGAATGGAATCTTTTGTTTGTAAAAATTTTTTCACTCTCTCATCAAATGCCAACATTTCTTCATAGTTCATCGCATTTTCAAGTGATAGCATCGGTAATGAGTGAGATAAGGTTTTAAAATCACTAAGAGGATGTGAGCCCACCCTTTGGGTTGGAGAATCAGGGGAAATTAAATTAGGGTTTTCTCTCTCCAGTTTTTGAAGCTGTCTAAGCAGAACATCATACTCATAATCTGATACGATTGGATTGTCCTGCAAATAATATTTATAATTATGCTCGTTTATCTTTTTTCGAAGAGAGGCGACTTTTCTTTCTAATGTCTGCATAAAAACATTTACACAAATAATATTTAGTCTAGGGTCTTGTATCCCAATAAGACTGAATAAAGGATTTTATTGTAAAGTGACCTACATCCCCAGATTTAAATGAAGTATGGAAATAATCACCAGTTGAATTTGAAGAGTACAAAGAACTCAATTCATCTTTTCTTAAAATTATTTCTTTCAAAGCAAATATAAGGCTGTCAATGTCATCTTTTGTATTGTAAATCCCAACAGATACTCGAACCATTCCCGATTTTAAAAAAATTTCTTCATCAAAATTTGCTTCATCAATATCTGCTGTAGATTCCAAAAGATCATCAATAATCATCTCTTTTACATAGGGATGCGCACAAAAACACTCATTTCGAACGGCAATATTATAGTAATCATTCAAAATAGCTGCTGTTAAACCGTGATCCATGCCTTTGATGTTAAATGAGATTGACCCTGCGCGGGGGCACACATTAATATCTGTTTCACCATAGATATGTATCTCGGACAATGTTTTTAACTTATCTAAAGCATAATTTATCAGTTTTGTTTCTTCATCATGGATCAACCCCATTCCCACTGTATCTAGAGACTCTAACACGGCTGCCAAACCAATTCCTCCTGGAATATTAGGTGTGCCTGCCTCTTCTCTATCTGGAAATTTTTTTGTGACTTCATATCTATCAACAAATACTTTATCAACCATCCCTCCCCCAACTTCTTCTGGCTCTTTTGATTGAAGAATATCCTTTCTACAGATTACAACTCCCGGAGACCCGGGAACATATGTTTTGTGACCTGAGAATACAAATGCATCAATGTTTCTTTCAGGATTTTTATGTGCACTTATATTCACAGGTATGTGTGACACCATTTGAGCGCCGTCTACAATAATAAATGCTCCGTAGGAATGTGCCAACTCTGCAATCTCATAAATAGGGTTGATAATCCCGGTTACATTACTAACTCCTGTAACTGCTACATAATTTATCTGTGATTCATTTTGTTTTAAATGAGTTTCTATATCTTTAATACTAATACATCCAACATTTTTTCCATAGTTATTTAGTGGGATATGGATAACTTCATCTGCATGTTTTCTGTGGGGGAGATCATTGGAGTGGTGCTCCATAAGCGAAACCAATACCTTTGTCCTATCTTTTCTGTAATCTCTAAATACGCGGGCAAGACGGTTTATACCTGCTGTTGTACCGCTCCCTGTAAAAAAACAAGTATAATCATTTTTGTCTGCATTTAAAAAAGATAATATTCTATCGTGCGCCCATAAATACTCCCTCGTTGAAATTTTTGCTGAAAAGTGGGCAACGCTGTGTGTATTTGAATAATGATCATAAAAGGTTTCCATGGATTTATATGCTGCTTTCATCATCAACGTAGAGGCTGTTGAATCTAAATATACACGGCGTGTTTCTCCTCTTTCTACGGTAGAATAGGTTGTGTTTAAACCAATAAAGTCCGATTTAATTTTATTCAATGTGTTCATATCAATGGGTGCAGAGAAATTAAGCCTGAATTATGTCTTCCTGAAAACGGTAAACCACAAAAATAACCAAAATGATAAACCAAACATCATAAGAAATAGCGAAATCCTTTGGATATGTTTGGTATTATAAATAACAGATACGGCTTCCATTGTATGGTCATCTCCCGCAAAATCTCCCAGTTCAAAAGTCCATTTTAAGGTATCTCCTGCAATTGTATCCGCGTTGGACCTCGTTACCAGTCCCGGCATAGTAAGATGAAAATGAAATATGTCATCCTGAAGACCCGTAGTTATTCTCAACTCTTCCTCATATGGATGCATAGCTTTATTAAGAATATTATAAAATTCAGATGAAAGGTCATCTCTAAATGGTCTCATTAGTTTTTTCAAAAACTCTATCTTTTCTTCACTAAGCTCTATCACAATTTTTTTTGATCTAACCCTTTCAGCATAATTTCTTACATGTGTAGTTATTCTTTCAACCATAAACGGAGTAATTGTTGATGAACGATCTCTGGAAATATCCTTGAGTGCCGAGGATAAAATATAAACAAGTGCTTCTGTTACCCATTCTACTGAGTCTATAGAAACAGACGTTTCTATAGACTCTCCTAATCGAGGATACTTACGATAAATTTCCCTGCCCTTAAATATGTATTGCGCTGTATACAAAGTCGATATCCATCTATTTTTAATATTAACGTTTACAGGATGAATAAGAGATCCTATTCCATCGTTAAGAATATTAAACGAGACCCCAGATTGTATATAGCCTCTTGTCTCCATAATCCAGGTTGTATCATCTTTCGTTCGATCGGACCAAATATGTTTTGCCCATTTGTCACCTGCTGTAGGATGGGGGAAGTCATCATCAAAGACATCTGTAGAGTCCCCTTTTGAAATAAATTCTATTGTGTATCCCGCATCTGGTTTTACATTAATAAATATAAAGTGCTCTACACAGCCTGGAATAAATACCAACATAGCTAGCATAAAAAAAGTGGAAATTTTCATTAATGAAATAGAAGTTACTATATAAATATTTTAGTAGTTACAAAATCAATCATTTCCCAGTGCCAATAGTAAATTGAACGTAAAAATCCCTGTATTGTGTCCATCGGCCCAAACAGGACGAATACCATAAAGTCCAACGGGTTTTATAGATATAATTTTGTAACTGTTTTTATTCATTTTTTGGGGCGGTCCTTTGTATATGTTCCCCAGCACATCTTTTTCTCCGGAACATGATGCGCACGGACAATTATCCCGAAGTTTATTTAACAAAATAACCGTTTCCATGTTATCTGTCCATTTGATAGCAAGAAATTCATTGACCACTTCTGTTTGTTTGATTCCGTTTTTTTTGTTTTCCAATGCCATTGTTTTGTCCCTATTCAATATGTAAATTTGCAGGAGTTACTGGGAAACTCCCAAGAAAAAAGGGCGATTAGCTCAGTTGGTTAGAGCGCTATCTTCACATGGTAGAAGTCGGGGGTTCAAATCCCTCATCGCCCACAACAGGCGAGCCCCTGAGAAATACTTCTATGAAGAATTTCTCTTTTTAAAAACTTTTTTTTTTCTCATCCTAGTTGTAGTTAAATTTCTTCCCTCCATAACATAATTTATATTTAATCAGAGGGATATTATGCAAAAGGGAAAAGTAAAATTTTATAATAGAAAAAAACGCTATGGTTTTATTACCGGAGATGATGGTGTAGACTATTTCTTCCATGAAACAGACCTAACCAATGGAATCTATGTCAGAGATGCCGAAAAAGTTGAGTTTAGTATAACAAAAACAGATAGAGGTAATAAAGCGGTGACTATTTCACTTATTTGATTAACTCAGTTTTTGGAAAAATAAAAAACTCAGGACCCAGCGTTTTTATTAAATATTATTAGGATTTTTGGACGATTAATACAGGACAAGAAATCAGATTAGAGATTCCTTCATCTACAGAGTCCATAATATGAGATTTAAAAGTACTCATTTTTCTGTGTCCTAGAATTATCAAATTTATTTCGTCTGAATAATTTTTTATAATATCTGAAATGTTTTCCCCAGATTCAATAACAAACTTGATTTCTGAGAGAACTTTTTCATATCCATATTTAATAAAAATATTTTCTAACTTTTTTTTTGTAACATTTTGTAATACTTCACCCTTAGGCTGACTTAGTGCCGGTTGATTAATATGTATTACAGTTAATCTTGCGTTCATTTTTTCTTTGAAAAATATTGCCTGATCAATAACCGGCTTTTCGTCTCCTCTTGTAGCTATGGCAACTAGTATTCTATATGGCTTAGATAGCATTCGGGAAGTTAAAAATAAATTTTTGCTTTATTAACTAAGAATTTAATTGAATCACCAATTTTTTAAATAATTCAAACATATAAAACCTTACAAACCATTTCTTAAATAAGACTTAGCTCAATCTATGAATTGAAATATAATATTCTTATTTAATACTTATACATTATAGCTAATGAATTTTAAATAGATCGTCTCTTCAGAAAGATGAATTGAAAAAACCTATAACTAAATACTATTTAATTATTAAACGAAAAACAATTGGCTAAAGAGAAACCAATAACTATTGATGGGATCATAAAAGAGGCGCTGCCAAACTCTAGATTTCGTGTTGAAATAGAAATTGGCGGAAAAAATCATGAAGTGTTGAGCTATGTATCAGGAAAAATGAGAAAATATTTTATTAAAATTCTTCCTGGCGATACAGTCACCTTGGAAGTATCACAATATGACCTTACAAGAGGAAGAATTGTATTTCGTCATAAATAGTTTTTGATTTAATTATTTAAGTGTTGTCTAATTAGAATCCCTCTTTTTTAAAAAAGAAAACCTATAATAAATGATTTTCCCAAAAAAATTAAAAAAAGATGAAATTAATGCTCTGCCACTAAAATATTACCAGGGCAAGATTCATTTAATTAGCTCTCAGGATAGATCTATTGAGGTATGTAAAAACCTAATTAATGAATCAGTCCTAGGTTTCGATACTGAAACACGCCCTGCTTTTCGTAAGGGGGAACATTATCTTCCATCTTTAGTTCAGCTCGCAGGAGAAAATGCAGTATTTATTTTTCAATTAGAAAAAACAGGGATGGAGTCTTTAAAACAAATTTTGTCTAATAAAAATATTATTAAATGTGGCGTAGCAATTAATTATGATTTAATAGAATTAAATCGCATCAGTCCATTTATTCCCAACGGTTTTATTGATCTGGGAGACGTTGCAAGAAAAGCCAACATCCCACATCATGGACTTAGGGGTTTGGCTGCCTACTTATTAAAAATTAGAATTTCTAAATCCGCGCAAACGACAAACTGGAATGCTAAAAAATTAAGTCAAAAACAAATTTCTTATGCTGCTACTGATGCGTGGATAGGGCGAAAATTATATTTAGATCATTTTAATAAAATAAATTCACAGAGATTCTGATCATAATCAACTATTGTATTAATATTTTATTTTTTTTGGAATGTAATAAAATGTGCTGTTGTCTAACAGGCAACACACAAGGTTTATCTTATATTGATTAGGGAGAGAGACCTCCTACTCCCTAAGAAAAAGCCCCGTTTATCGGGGCTTTTTAATTTATATATAAGGGAAAGATCTTTTTCTTAATAACGAACAAACTTATAATTTGGGGAAATATGTTTGAGAGTTTTTTATAAGATAATTTTTAATCTTTATATTTATTAATAAGGGAGATTTCTTCAACCTTTCCCTGGAAATATCCGCTATAAATTTCTTGGGCCAACCACTGTTTTTCTGGGTCCACATCATCCGCAGATATTTTTTTCCACCAACATCTATTTTGACTGTCCCAATTATAATTTCTAGACTTTAGTTTATCTTTTGTTTCAAACGGACTTTTGAGTGCAGAGATTTTAAAATATGTGGTCTCAGAGTTTTCTATAAGTTGAGAGAGCGGTTTGTTTTCAGAATAACTACTGTGAGTTAAAAGATAAATAAGCGCATCTACATCGCTCATCGCGCGGTGAGATTCATAGTAAAACCCATGCCAAATACATAGTAGCTCTTGCTTAAAGTTTGTAAACCCTCTGGAAAACCAATCTATATCATTTATAGAGCATGCCCACAATTTTTGATTGGAAATCGGAAGCGCTCTATCTAGAAATGCTCTGTCAAAGCTTGCGTTGTGAGATACTATCAGCTCTGAGGAATTAACTATTTTTTCTACTGCTCCCCAATTTATTTTCTTCCCCGAAACCATATCGTTGGTTATCCCATTAACGGCTGAGGCCTCATCTGAAATAGGTATGCCGGGATCATTAAGAGATTCATATTGGTCTTTGACTGACTGAATCTCTCCTGTCTGCTCATTAACCAAAACAGACTTTAGTGCAATCTCAACGATCCCATCATCCTGTCTGTTTTTACCTGTGGTCTCTACATCCAAAAAACAAACGACCTTCCCATTACCAGAAAAAAGATCTATTTCAGGTACGACCTTGAGCTCACCGCTAAACTTCTCCAGAGTTATATTTCCGTTTTTTTGAAAGATTGATTTTATGAATGACATGAACTTTTTCTACTGAACTTCTGAAAGTATTTTGGATATTTTTTCATCATAGTAAGGCGTAATATAGCTTCTGCATGCTTCATCCTGTAGGTGCCCAATTAGCTGCTCGCGAACATTGAGACCGTAATAATTTTCCAAAAGATATCGGTACATAGAGAGCTGCAGTGCATAGTGATTAAAATTACAATCCATCATATCTGAGGTGATTGGGTGTTTCCCCATTTTACGTTTAAAGGACTCTGTTTTTATGGCCTTACTTGTTTTCCAATCTATGATTTCATAAACATCATAGCTCTTATAGTAAATTAGAATATCTACCGTGCCAGCAATTTTGAGCTCTGTACTGTAAACAATGGCCTCAGTAAATATTTCAATATCGGAGCCCTGACAATATCTATCTAGCCAGTTAAGTCCACACTTTGCTTTTGGCTCGGATGGTTGAATCTTTTTATCAAGATACAATTCAATTTCTTTGTGGACCAAGCTTCCGTGGTCTCTTAACTTATGCCAAACCGCGATCAGCTGGTCGGGCTTCATTCCCATGTATTTTGGACTTGTTTTGCTTAATTTTGTAGCAATTTTTACTTCATCAAATGGCTCAAATAATTGGTCCAAGAGTGTTGTAACGCTTTTGAATTTCAGATCTGGCTTTGTTTTTAAAACATACTCATGAGTCTCCTCAATCAGCGAAATATTGTTATCATTTATAGAATTCATTTTTAATTTTATTTATTTTTTCAAATCAGTTATTTATTTGTAGCTACTTTTGTCTCTCTAAATTTAATAGGAACATTTTTATGTTCCGCTCAATAATATATAAGGTTTATGATTACCTATATTTCCCCATGCTTACTCCTAAAATCAGATTCCCTGGATTAAAAAAATATGCTCCTATTTCAAAGGAATAGATTTTGGTTTTAAAACCTAGTCCCAATACGGATCCTGTTATAAGGTCTTTTGTAATCCCTCTTTCAATTGCTTGGTCAAACTTATCTGAACTCAGGCTGCACCGTAAAAAAATAGAGCTAGAAAAACTAAACAGTCCACTCAGATATAGAGAAGGTGTGCTTGTGTTATTCATAAATTCAATATCTAGATTTAGCTCTAGAGGTAAATATGCTAGCTTTTTTGATAGGGCTAATATTTGTGATGTGGCAATGTCCTCACTTACATTTTTTTTTGAATATTTTTTAAGCACCAATCCGCTATTTTTTAAAATATAGGCAACTTTCATATCTAAATTTTTTATGTGAAACATGCCCGCCACTGTATTAACTAGGACCAGTGATTCTGATTGAGAGAGTCGGCTGTAATATAGCCCGCTACTTATTCCATAACTTAGAAACCTAAATTTTGAGGAGACGGTTCCAGAAAGCCAGAGGTCGCCAGAACTATAGCTACCGGTGGCGTTTCCATCTTCATCGTAGCCATCAAAATCTCCAAAATCTAATTGGCGAATATTAATAGAGTATACCATTTTTTCTCGAGGGATTGTCCATCCCAAGTGACCTAAGTTTATATCTGTTGGGTAGCGCACAAGGCTAAAAGCACTCCTTCCACTATCTCGCTCACAGCGCATTGCAGGGTTTTTTATATCTGCCTCACTTAAATCAAGTAGGG
>CAZNQF010000009.1:0-21501 GCA_964575125.1 uncultured bacterium | reverse complement strand
AAGAGTTAAATTTAAACCAAATGCAATTAATCGGTAAAAAGTACTATTTAACTAGGGGTTTCAGCGGTGGAACATGGGCAGAGGGACCACATATTTATAAGTATGGTGATTATTATTATCTTATGATTTCTGAAGGAGGAACATTACATAATCATGCGGTAACTATTTCCGCCAGCAAAAAGATCACAGGCCCTTATATTGCAAATGATAGAAATCCAATATTAACACATCGACATTTAAGTTTGGAGCATGCAATTATTGCGGTGGGGCACGGAGATCTGGTACAAACACAAGAAGGAGAGTGGCATATGGTTGTCTTAGGTTTTCGCCCTATTGAAAAAAAATATAAAAATCTTGGCCGTGAGACATTTTTAGTGCCTGTGTCCTGGGAAACAGAACCATATTGGTGGAAGGAAGATAAAATAAGTTGGCCAGTATGCAGCCCAAAAACTGGAAAAGTTGAGTTTGAATATTCCGTTCCATTTCATGGCACAAAACAAATTAAAATAAATGAGTTTAATGATAGTTTTGATGAACATAAACTAAATGTTGAGTGGAATTTTCGCAGAACTCCTGCTACACCTTTCCACTCCCTGAATGAAAAGGTAGGTTTCCTTAGGCTTTATTTAAAACAGGGGTTTATTGCGGAGCAGACTCAATATTCATTTATAGGTATTAGACAGAGACATTTTCAAATGGAATTAAAGTCAAAAATGGAATTTGTTCCATCCGGCAATGAAGAAGCCGGGGTAATTGTAATACAAAATGACCGCTCAGCCTATATTATGTCTTTAATGGATGGTAAAATTATGCTTAACCATTTTTTTCATGGAAATAAATCGCTTCTTGCTAGTCATCTCTATGAAAACAGTACTGTGTTCTGGAAAATTTCTGCTGATTATTTAGAATATGATTTTTCTTACTCCCAAAATGGAAAAAAATGGGTTATGCTTTTTGATGATGCTGATGGCTCTAAACTGAGTCCAGAATCTTCGGGGTGGACCTATACAGGGGTCTATGTTGGTGTGTATGGTTCATCCAATAACTCTATATCTAGCAATTATGCGGATTTTGATTGGTTTCACTACAAAGGTGTTTCTGAGTAATTATGTGTTTCAAGATATTAAATAAAAGAAGGTGGTATGCACTTTGTACTCTTATGTTTTTCTGTTTTATTATTAATCTGAGTTGTGGCTATTACCAAAAACCATTAATTAATATTCAAAACAAAAACCAATTAGATGAAATTTTGAATAAATATGTTGATGAAGGATATTATCCGTTTTTACTTGTTCGACTTGAAGATAAGAACGGAGCTGTAATCTATCAACATAGTCGAATTAATAAAAATTTAATCCCAAAAGACATTATTAATGAAAATACCTGGATCAGAATTTGGTCAATGAGTAAGATTGTTACTATAACCATCATTATGGATTTAATTGAGGATGGGTATCTAAATCTTGATGAGCCTGTAACAAAATATATACCGGAATTTAATAGCCTTCAAGTAGCTATTAATGAGGCGGGAATCCCTCTCGGTCAGATTGAGAATAAAAATATAGGCTGTAAGTTTACCTTGGTTAACCCTGACTCAATTATGACCCTTAGGCATTTGATAAATCATCAAGCAGGATTTTATTATGCAACTACCGGAATAAACTGCATTGATTCAATGTTTGTCTCAAAAAAAATCCCATATTCATTAGGCTCTAATGAATTAATAAATCACCTTACAACGCTTCCGCTCCTTTTACATCCAGGAACAGACTACTATTATGGAACAAATACAACCGTTCTAGGTATGGTCGCAGAACGGGCAACGGGATTAAGTCTTAAAAAGTTAGTTGAAACAAGATTATCAAACCATTTAAAAATTCAGGGATTAAAGTATAACCTTTCAAATAATGAAAGGCTACTCCCTTACTTTACTGGCGTTGATTCAATCTTGCGGATTGCGCGAAAAGGAGAACTTGATATTTTTGGCGCGGATTTTCCTTTCTATCAAACTGAAAATCTTTTATACCTAGGGGGAGAGGGTATGGTTGCAACTGCTGATGGGTATGCAGATTTCTTAAGATCCTTTCTACTTAACGGAAAATTAAATGGTAATCGCTTTCTTGATAAAACTACCATTAATGAAATTGTTTCACCTCATACTCAAATTAATAGCCCCTGGGGTTTTAATGGATACAATCTTTGGGTCACAGGAGATACTTTAAGAAAAAGAGGTTGGGGTGAGGAGGGACTTTGGCAGGGTGGTGGATATGAGGGAACACAATTTTGGATTGACTCAAAGCGAGAGTTTGTTGGCGTGGTAATGACCCAGATTCATCATGTCCCTAACGGGGGATGGGATATGTACAATGATTTTCGTGGTGCGCTATATAAACAATTTTGGAACAATGAACAATAAACTAATAAGGAGGTGAATGATGAGTGATAATTATACACCAGCTCACTTTTCTCTATATTTAATTCACATAAGTTCGAAAGGAATAAAGAAGTAATCCGTTGATACGGAAATCATCATGAGGAAAAACCTTTATAATGGGAAAATCTGAGTTTCTAGGGTGAAGCTCAATATAATTTAATTTTGGTATATAACATTTGAGCGTAGCTTCACCATTAATGAGGGCAACTATAATTTGTCCCGATCGGGCTGTTGAGGTTTTCTTAGCCACGATAAAATCTCCACTATGAATCTGCTCATCAATCATGGACTCTCCCTTAACTTGAAGAACGTAATTATCAGGATGCAATAAAAATGATGGAACATCAATCATTTCTGAGTTTTCAATTGCTTCAATAGGTTCTCCCGCAGCGATGAGCCCCAACAAAGGCAACTGAGGAATATCAATTGACTCCTCTTCTTTAACTAAAGAGAGCGCCCTCTAGCCATTTGGGCCCTTCATTCGGTATAAATATCCCCCTTCTTCCAATGTTTTAACATACCAGTTTACAGTTCCCAATGAACAAAACCCTAAACCTGACATAATTTCTTCGTAGGAAGGTGATTCACCAAATTTTAATATATATTGTTGAACATAATTCAAAAAATTTTGTTGTTTCGAAGATAGTGATTTCATTTTAAGAAAATAGAAAAATGTTTTCTGACAAAGGATTCATCCCTAGAACACGTAGCAATCATCTGCTTCGACCTATGATTATTTATTCGAGAAATAGCACGAAGTACCGCTAGTGAAACTCTTTTTTTATTTAATCTCTTTTTAATGCAGACCTCTCTATGAAATATTTTATTATCATTTATGTTTAAAAAAAATCTCAAACCTAAACCAACTATCTAGATAATCGTAAGTTACTCGTAAGTATTTTACATAAAATAAAAATTTAAGTCAAGGTATAAGATAAATATGTTTTCAAAAAATTTCTATTTTTGTTAACTTTCGGCTTTACTATTAACGAAAACAGAAAGGACATATCTTATGAAAAAATTATCATTCATTGAACAGGTTGATGCTCAAATTGAAAAACACCATCTTTTAAAGCATCCATTTTATAAGGCTTGGAATTCCGGGGAGTTAGCACCAGAGGTAATCCGTGAGTATGCAGCTCAATATTTTAAACATGTCTCGGCTTTCCCTCGATATTTATCATCAATTCATACTAATTGTGATGACATAAACATTAGACAAATTCTTCTGGAAAACCTTGTTGATGAGGAAATGGGAGAAGAAAATCATCCTGAATTATGGATGAGATTTGCTGAAGGAATGGGTAATACTCGTAATTATGTAAAACAAACCACTTCAACAAAAGAAACGCAGGAGCTTGTAGATACTTTTATGAAACTTTCCAAAAAACAACAGTATCATATTGGCCTAGCTGCACTATATTGCTATGAGTCAATGGTTCCTGAGGTAGCTGAAAACAAGATAGAAGGTCTTCAAAAATTCTATGGGATTAAAGATAGCAACACATTAAAATTCTTTACGGTACACATGCATGCTGATAAGTGGCACCGCGAGGTTATACGTAAGCTAATAGCTGAAATTAATAATGATAAAAAGAAACAAGCAGAAACATTAACCGCTATAGAGGAAGCTCTGTTCTCCCTAAATAATTTTTTGAGCGGTATGGAAAAAATGTACTGTTAACAATAATAATCGAAGGATAAAAAATGAATGATAGCTTAAAAAGCATTATTACCTGCGATCTAGATGGAAAGATCGAGACTATTTCTGAGGGGGCACAAACCTTATTTGGCTATACTCCTGAAGAGATTGTAGGTAAAGGTAGGGTTAGTGATTTTAGTGATGGGCAAGTGGTCTTGGGTCATGTAGTCAACTGGCTAAAGGAGGCTGTTGAAAAAGGCGCGTGGGAGGGCGATACTGTGTTTCTTCATAAAAATGGAACAGAAATCCCCTGTCATATAAAAATTACCCCCACTAAAGATAAAAATGATAACCATATTGGCTATTGTGGTGTCACCATCCCTCTTGATAATAAAACAGCCGACGAAGTTAAACCGAAAATTAATATTATGACTAAAATCTTTACCTGGCTGGTCATTATGCGCTTACCATTCCTAACTGCTACAATAGTTCCAATCTTAGTGGGTGCAGCTGTGGCTAATTTTATGGGATATGAAGTGAGCTGGGGTTGGCTTGGTTTTACAATTCTTGGTGGCTCTCTCTTGCATATTGGGACGAATACTGCTAATGACTATTTTGACCATACCAGCGGAACCGATGAAGCAAACTATAACTATATGGTCCCCTATTCTGGAGGAAGTCGCAGTATTCAAAAGGGCCTCATCTATGCTAAGGGAATGTTAACCGTTTCCCTTGTAGCATTTATATTAAGCGCAGTTGTGGGGGTTCCCTTAATCCAAAAAGCTGGGATGGACGTACTTTATTTGGGTTTGATTGGATTTATATCAGGTTTCTTTTATACTGCTCCACCTTTCCGCTTTGCTTCTCGTAAAGGTTTGGGCGAATTATTGATAGGATTGAATTTTGGACCCCTTATGGTTACGGGTAGCGCTCTTGTACAAACAGGACAAATTTTAAATGAAGCTTTATTAGCAGGTATTCCAATCGGGCTCCTTGTAGCTGCTATAGTATATGTTAATGAGTTCCCTGATCATGATGGCGATAAGGCTACCGGTAAAAACACACTTATTGTTGTCTTTGGCCCGGAAAAAGCAAGAGTGGGATATGTTTTATTAGTTTTAGGAACATATATAAGTATTTTAATTATGGCTCTTAACGGAACCTTTCCTATGCTATCTTTAATCGCATTACCGGCGGCATATTTTGGGGTTCGAGCTATTCAAACATTGTATCAATACTATAATGACAGGCTGCTGCTTCCAGCAAATGCAGGCACAATCAATATGCATTTTTTAACTGGAATATTGTTCTGTATTGGAATTTGGGCTGGTTAAATAATTTTTAAAGGTTCTGAAGACAATCGGGGGCTATATTACTTATGATATTCTTGGATTGATAGTACATTAATCCTCTGGCTTCCCAAGCGAATTGCCCTAACTGCCGCATCTGCACCAGATAGTGTGGTAATTGCAATAATCCCTTTTTGAATACAAGCTCTTCCAATAGATTCCTCATCAAACCGAGACTGTTCTCCCAGTGGGGTATTAATTACCATATTAATTATCCCGTTCTTTATTCCATCTACTACATTGGGGCGGCCTTCACCTGCCTTGAATATAGATTCAGCAGGAATGCCATTCCGCTTTAACTCGGTAGCTGTTCCTGAAGTCGCTGTAATCGAAAATCCAATCTCGTATAAATCTCTGGCAATAGGTATTATAGCCATTTTGTCTGCATTATTCACAGAAATAAAGACGGTACCTGAATTAGGAATAATATTCCCTGCGCTGATGGAAGCCTTTCCGAAAGATTGCCCAAAGGTATTTGATATTCCCATAACTTCACCAGTTGATTTCATCTCCGGACTCAAAAATATGGATTCTTCTGGAAATTTATTAAATGGGAGTACTGCCTCCTTTACTGCAATGTGGGAAGCTCTATTCCAGTCATTTAAATTAAATTCGGATAATTTTGCTCCCACTACTAATTGAGAGGCAATCCGGGCTAGTGGCACATCTGTTGCTTTACTAACGAAGGGAACCGTTCTGCTAGCTCGAGGAGTTACTTCAAGCACATAAACTTGTCCATCCTTATAGGCAAACTGAAGATTTATTAGCCCAATCACATTTAACTCAAGAGCTAGTGCCTTAGTAATATAAATAATTTCATCCATTGCTTCGGTGGTAATGCGATAAGGGGGCAATACACATGCCGAGTCACCAGAATGAATTCCTGCTTCTTCTATGTGCTGCATAATTGCGCCGATGTGAACTGTTTCTCCATCACTTAACGCATCTACATCAAACTCAAATGCATCTTCCAAAAATTGATCAACCAGAATAGGATGGCCTTCTGTCACATCGGCCGAGCGGACAATATAATCAATGAGCTGCTCTTTTGAGTAAACGATTTCCATAGCTCTTCCCCCTAGAACATAGCTGGGGCGAGCCAGAACCGGAAAGCCAATCTTTTCAGCGACCGCAATCACTTCATCCAATGTCCTGCCAGTTCCGTATTGGGGACAAACAACACCTAGTTTATCCAAAGTCTCTCCAAATTTTTCCCTGTCTTCCGCAAGATCAATGTTTTCTGGTGAAGTCCCTAGAATAGGTACTCCTGAATTTGAAAGATCATTTGCAATTTTAAGTGGCGTTTGACCACCAAATTGCACTAGCACCCCATCGGGGTTTTCAAATTCTACTATATTTAATACATCCTCAAGAGTCACCGGCTCAAAATATAATCGATCAACTAGGTCAAAGTCTGTGCTAACTGTTTCCGGATTACAATTAACCATAATAGTTTTATATCCCCGATCATGTAGTCCAAAAACTGCCTGAACACAACAATAATCAAATTCAATGCCCTGACCAATTCGATTAGGGCCTCCTCCAAGAATAACTACGGTTTTTCCAGACAGTGGTTCAATTTCATTTTCTTCATCATATGTGGAGTAACAATAGGGGGTTTGAGCCACAAATTCCGCGGCACAGGTATCCACAACTTTAAAAACTGGAAGCACGTTTTCCTTCTTTCTTTGTTTACGAATCTTTACTTCTGAAGTGTCCAGCATCCGGCTAATTTGTTTATCAGAAAAACCATCATATTTTAGATTACGTAAAGATGAGTTTTTCTCTACATTAGCCAGCATTTTTATCTGTTGTAAAAACCAGGGATCAATTTTGGTTACATTAAAAATATCATCAATAGTTTGCCCTTCCTTAAAAGCTTGTAGAATCTTTAATAATCTGAATGATGTTGCGTAGCGAAGTGTAGACATATCTAGGGACCTCGCTCTGCTCACATCTGGATCGCCCTCTGCTGCGGGTTTGGGTTCCAGCCCGTCTAGCCCTACTTCCAATGATCGAAATGCTTTTTGTAGGCTTTCTTTAAACGTACGTCCAATAGACATAACTTCTCCCACACTTTGCATTTGTACTCCCAAATGGCCTGACGCAGACGGAAATTTTTCAAAATCAAAGCGTGGAACTTTGGTCACGATATAATCAATAGTTGGTTCAAATGCAGCCAGAGTTTTCCCTGTAATATCGTTGGGTAATTCATCTAACGTATAGCCAACAGCAAGTTTGGCAGCAATTTTTGCAATAGGGAATCCTGTTGCTTTCGAAGCGAGCGCTGACGAGCGACTTACTCGGGGATTCATTTCTATAATAATGCACCGACCATTTTCTGGGTTTACAGCAAACTGGACATTAGATCCACCCGTTTCAACTCCAATGGTTCGTAGGCACTGTATGGACCAATTACGCAATTTCTGGTATTCTTTATCCGTCAAGGTCATGGCAGGAGCAACCGTGATAGAGTCTCCAGTGTGAACACCCATGGGGTCTATATTTTCAATGGAACAAACAATAATGACATTGTCCCTTTTATCTCGAATTACCTCTAGCTCAAATTCTTTCCAACCCAGTAGAGACTCTTCAATTAATACTTCTGTAATAGGACTCGCACTTAGCCCATTTTCAACCAACATCTGGAACTCCTCATGGTTGTAAGCAACGGAACCACCTGTGCCACCCAAAGTAAAGGATGGCCGAATAATAACGGGAAACTGCATCTCCTCAAATAAGGATGTTGCCTCCTCCCATGAATGGACAAAACCACCTTGGGCTGTATCAATTCCAACTGCATCCATAGCTTCTTTGAACTTTTCCCGATCCTCCGCCCTCTCAATTGCCTCTACTTGCGCGCCAATTAGCTGGATCTCATATTTTTTTAGGATTCCCTGTCTATGTAAATCCATAGTTAAATTTAGAGCTGTTTGCCCTCCAACAGTTGGGAGAACTGCATCGGGCTTCTCTTTTTTGATAATGGCTTCTACATATTCAGTGGTAATAGGCTCAATATAGGTAGCATCTGCTAAGTTTGGATCGGTCATAATGGTAGCAGGGTTAGAGTTAACCAGGATAACACGATACCCCTCCTCCTTTAGGGCCCGGGTTGCTTGAGTCCCAGAATAATCAAACTCACACGCTTGCCCAATAACGATAGGCCCCGCACCAATAATTAGAATTGATTCAATATCAGTTCGTTTTGGCATCTTTCATCATATTAATAAACTGCTGGAACAAATAACGGCTGTCATGTGGACCTGGGCTTGATTCCGGATGATACTGAACGGAAAACGCAGGTATATCCTTACAGCGAATTCCTTCAGATGTGTTATCATTTAAATTTAAGTGTGTTGAAACCACATTCTCTGGAAGGGTTTTTAGATCAACAGCAAATCCATGATTTTGGCTTGTAATCTCTATCCCCCCACTATCAAAATTTTTTACTGGGTGGTTAAGGCCCCTGTGACCAAATTTCAATTTAAAAGTTTTGGCGCCTAATGCTAGTGCCAATATTTGATGCCCCAAACATATCCCAAAAATAGGTTTTTTCCCTAGAAGTTTTTTAACTGTTTCAATTCCATAGGTCACGGCTGAGGGATCTCCAGGCCCATTAGAAAGAAATATACCATCGGGATTAAATGCCAGAACATCCTTGGCCGTTGCCCCCGCAGGAAAAACGGTTACATTGCAGCTGTGTTTTTCTAATAATCGTAAAATATTGTATTTAACACCAAAATCAATAGCAGCAACTTTAAATTTAGAAAGACCTTTACTCCATTGGTATTTTTGGGAAGTGGTAACCTCCTTTGCCAAATCTAATCCATTCATGCCTGGTGCATCAGAGAGCTTTTGTTTTAACGTGTTTAAATCATCGCCAGTGGAAGAAATAACACCATTCATCGCGCCATTGTCACGGATATGTCTTGTCAGGGCTCGGGTGTCAATCTCCTTGATTCCTACAATATTGTGTTCTTTTAAATAGGATCCAATAGCCTGATTAGAGCGCCAGTTTGAGGGGTTTATAGTTTCTTCTTTAATAACAAACCCCGCAACCCATATCTTATGAGATTCAACATCCTCTGGGTTAACACCATAGTTTCCAATGTGAGGGGCTGTCATGGTAACAATTTGCCGACAGTAAGAGGGATCTGTCAGGATTTCCTGGTAACCTGTCATTCCAGTATTAAAACAAACCTCTCCAATGGCCTCTCCTCTTGAACCAAAGATCTTGCCATTAAAATGTTTTCCATCCTCTAGTAATAATACAGCGTTTTTCATTGTAGAAAATTTAAAATTATTATAAAAGTTCTATCACTTTAAGATCAAATTTGTAGCCGTCATTTCTTTAGGAATTGGCAACCTCATTAATTTTAAAACTGTAGGTCCAATATCAGATAGTTTACCATGTGAAATCATGTTTGTTCCTTTAATATCGTTGGAAATAAAAACACACTCAACGGGAACTTTTGAGTGGCTGGTTCTTACCTCTCCTGTTGAATAGTCTACCATTTGATCACAATTTCCATGGTCCGATGTAATGAGTATTTTTCCGTTTAGCTCTAACACTCGATCGACAACAAGACCTACACATTCATCCAATATCTCCATTGCTTTAACTGCAGAAACAAAATTACCGGTGTGCCCAACCATATCACCATTGGCAAAATTAACAAGAATAAATCGATAAGGATTAGATTGTGTCAACTCTATAAATTTATCAACAATATTGTAGGCTTCCATTTCTGGATGGTCTGCAAATGTTGCTGGATCAAATCTGCTAGGGACCTCTATCTGGTCTTCATATAAAAAGGGTGTCGTAGTTTTTCCATTAAAAAAACTGGTAACATGACGAAATTTTTGTGTTTCTGCAAGCCGAAGCTGGCGAAGACCTGCATCAGAAATAACTTTCCCAACCAATTGGTCTAATTTATCTAAATCTTTGATAGGTTTTTTTAATAAAAAAGAGGGGAATTCATCATAATACTGCGTTAGGCCGGCATACTCAATCTTTGGAATATATTTCCTCCTTCCAGGATATGTAACTTCTGTAAATGCTTTTGACAATTGAATTGCTCTATCCTGACGATAATTTGTATGTATAACGCTATCACCATTTGAAACCCCATTATAACCATTTACAATGTGCGGAAGAATATATTCATCAAACATCTTTTCGTCTGAAGGGGTTTTATCTTTTTTATAAGAAGTCATAATTGTTTTTTCTGGATTGCTAGTTATTATACCCTTGGCACTAACGAGGCAGGAAAATGCTTTATCGGTCAGGGCCCAATTTTTAGCACGGTCCATTCCGTAATACCGTCCCATGAATGTTCCAATTTCACAATTTTTAATTTTATTCATTTCTTTTCTAAGTGTTGTAAAATATTCAATCGTACTCCAAGGAGGTGTGTCTCTTCCATCCAGAAAGGGGTGGACAATAATTCTTCCTCCTGGATATTCCTTTCTAGCTTGCTTTATTAATTTAAATAAATGATCCTGATGAGCATGAACACCTTCATCCTGGAGTAGCCCTATAAAATGAAATTTAGATTTGTTAGCTTTCCAGTTCCCAATTAACTTATTCCAGGTCTGTGTTTTGAATAAGCTTCCATCAATTAATTTATCATTAATTCTAAGAAGTTCCTGTTTAATGATTCGACCTGCTCCCATACTAAGATGCCCCACTTCGCTTGAACCTTGGAATCCTGGGGGAAGTCCCACAGATTCTCCAGACGCATCTAATAAACAGTGTGGGTATTTTTTTCTATATAAATCAAAATTTGGAGTTTTTGCAGACATAACTGCATTCCCTTTTGGGTTTTCATTATACCCAACACCATCCAAAACAATTAAAGTAATCGGTCTCAATTTTCTCAGATTAAAAGACAAAATTTAACGCTATAAAACCCTGAAGTTATGATGTCTTTTTTACTTATTTTTTACTAAACAATAAAGTTCATGTTTATCCATAAACAAAACAACCCTATTCTTTATTATAATGGTAAAATTTATGGCAGCCCTTTCGCCTCTGCTATTTTGTGTAAAGATGGAAAAATCTCATCCATTGGAAAAAGGGAGGATTTTAACATTCAAAACATTGTTGATTTACAGGGTGGCTTTGTTTATCCCGGCTTTATTGATTCACATCTGCATTTGCTAGGAGTAGGACAGGCAATTGAAAATGTTAATTTAATTGGATTAAAATCTCCTTATGAGGCAATAAAGATTTTAGAGGGATTTGATTGTCAAAATAAAAATATAGCCTGGATATTAGGCAGAGGTTGGGATCAAACTCTCTGGGATAACCAAACATTTCCAAATAAAAACATTTTAGATAAAGGAACCAATTGTCCGGTTGCCCTCAGGCGAGTTGATGGACATGCGCTTTGGGTTAACTCTAGAGCAATGGAAATTGCGGGAGTTACCCCTGATACCCAATCCCCCCATGGGGGAATTATTATTAAAAATAAAAAGGGGGAACCAACTGGAGTTTTTATAGATAATGCAATGAATTTAATTTTAGATGTTATCCCAAAACCGGGAAGCCGTGTTATTAAACGTCAACTACAAAAAGCTATTACTCATTTAAATCTACTTGGATTAACATCCGTTCATGACCCCGGAACCGATCCTGACACCATATCTATACTGAAAAAAAACTCCTTTAATTCCACACTGGGGGTCTATGCAATGTTGAACTACAAAGAAAAAGAAATGGCTCCATTTCTTTCAGAGGGACCTTTGATTAATGATTCGTTATTAACAGTTCGTGCCATAAAAATCTATTTGGACGGTGCCTTAGGTTCTCGTGGTGCTGCTCTATTGGAGGCCTATAGTGATGATTCAAAAAACCACGGATTAATTATTGAAAATGTTGAAAAAGTACAAAAAGATATCCGACGATTTAATAAGTTGGGCTTTCAAACAGCTATCCATTGCATCGGAGACCGTGCAAACAGAATAGCTTTGGATATATACGAAAAGGTGGGGGTTAAATTGTGTCGCAACCGGATTGAACATGCTCAAATAATCCATGAAAATGACATATCAAGATTTGCTGAACTCGGAGTCCTGCCCTGTATGCAAACAGTTCACTGCACTAGCGACATGAATTGGATTCAATCTAGACTTGGTAAAAACAAACTTTCTGAAGCATATCCTTGGAATTCTTTAATTCAGAGCGGAACAATTATTCCAGGAGGGTCCGACGCGCCTATTGAAAGTGCGAACCCCTTAAGGGGGATTTATGCTGCTATAACAAGAAAAGATGAAGAAGGAACTCCCCCGGGTGGATGGCAAAAACTAGAAACTAATTCAAGAAATAATGCAATAAAAAAGTACACAGAGTGGGCAGCCTATGCGGCATATGAGGAATAGTCTAAAGGAAAAATACAGGAAGGATTCAACGGGAATTTTACTCTTTTCTCTAAAGATCTTCTAACTGTTCATCCTACAGAAATCCTAGATAATAAGGTAAAAATGACAATCGTAAACGGAAAGGTAGTATACTCAGCATGATATCTAAATCTGATATAAAACAGCTACGGTCATTGAAACAAAAAAAATATCGAGAAAAACATAATGAGTTTTTAATTGAGGGCTTTCGTGTCATTAAATTTGCGTTGGAATCAGATAGCCAGCTGAAAACACTTTTTTTAACCGATCGTTTCAATAGCTCTTATTCTTCACACCCAATAATGGATAAAATAAAAAAAAAAATAGAATCTATTAAAATTATTGATGAAAAAAAAATGAAGAAAATCACAAACACTGAAACTCCCTCTGGAATTTCTGCGCTCTGTTCTCTACCAAAATTAAATAGGGATACAAATAGTTTAAATGGTCCAGGTTTGTTTCTTGATTCTATTGCAGACCCCGGAAATCTTGGAACCATATGTAGAACTGCTTTGTGGTTTGGTATTAACAACATCATTCTTTCAGAAAAATGCGTCGACCCATTTAATCCTAAAGTTTTACGTGGAGGTATGGGTTCACACTTTTTTTTAAATTTTTATAAAATTTCTATAAAAAATCTATCCAAAAATAATTATAAGATAATTGGGGCTGATACATCAGGAATCCCTATCAATGAATATAAATGGGAAAAAACTGACAAATGGGTATTGGTATTGGGAGGAGAGGCACGGGGAATTTCACAAGAGAATAGAGTTTTATTAGATGAAACAATCTCAATCCCAAAGTATGGCCATGGAGAATCGTTAAATGTTGCTATTTCGGGAGCAATTTTGTTGTCTGGCCTCTCTGGTTGTTTTCACGATAAAAATCTATAGTCAATATTTTCTAAATTCTTTTCATTGCTAGCATATGATTGTAATTTCCCTCTAATGAGGTTAACAGAATCAGACTATTATGAACAAGACATTTACCCTTCAATCTGTATTTGCTATCGTTATTGCCTGCATGTTTACAGGAATCGGCATGAGCGCACTTGTTCTGTCAGTTGGGATTACTCTATCTCCTGAGTCTGATCTTCGTTTTCTTACGTTAATTTCTATATTAATAGGACAGGGAGTAATGATCGTTCCCGCACTCTTATATGTACAATCTAGTCATGCCTCTTTTTATAATATATTTAGAATAAAACCAATCCCTCTTTCAATTGTTTTTCCTGTAATAGTTTTATCTTTAGGAACTATAATAATTTCAGATGAAATCGATCGTATAATTGGTATGTTTTTTCCAATACAGGATTATATTGAAAATTTGGCAGACATAGTACATTTTCATTCTCCTCTTTATACCTTGATTTTAATCACAGCTACCGTTATCCTTGCTCCACTTAGTGAAGAAATTTTATTCAGGGGTTTTCTCCAAAGCTTTCTGGAAAATCACTGGAAGGACATAACTAAAGCTGTTTTAGTGACCAGCCTACTTTTTGCAACTGTTCATTTGAATCCTGGGTGGATCATACAAATATATCTAATGGGAATTATATTAGGATATTTAGCATGGAAAACTGGAAGTATCTTCCCGGGCTTTATTCTTCATGCACTTAATAATGCTATAGCATTATGTTCTCAAAATTTTTCAGGAGATGTTGAAAGTATTTATATTTGGAAAAATCATGTGTCCCCATTTTTTATGTTATTAGCGATATTTCTTGTTTACACGGGATACAGATCTATTAATTCACATCTATTAGAAGCAACTAAGTAACTAAAATGAGAAAAGAAATGTTTCAACACGAAATCTCTGTTTTACGAGATACTTTTCGAAGACTAATACGGCGTCATGCTAAAACAAATATTACTAAATTAATAAGTAAAACTCATCCCGCTGATATGGCTGTTTTATACCGTTATTTTACAGACGTTGAGCAAAAATCACTGTTTGATATCATAGTTGAATTAGAGCAGGTATCAGACTTTTTGATAGAATTGGATGAATCTATAATTTTAAAATTAATTGGAGAAGACCCTCCTGAAAAAATTGCAAAATTATTTCAAAAATTAGGTACCAATAATCAAGCAGATATTTTAGAATTATTTTCTGAAGAGAAGGCACAGTCAGTCTTAGATCTTTTAAACACAGAAAAACAGGAAGAAGTTGAAGAGATTATGTCTTACCCTGAAGACAGCGCTGGAAGCATTATGACAACTGACGTTTTTACTCTTCATGAAAATACTTTGGCCCATGAGGCTATAAATGAGCTTCAAAAACAAGAAAAGTCTGAAATGGTTTTTTATCTTTATGTTACAGATGACGATAAAAGACTAACGGGAGTTATTTCTCTCCGAGATCTTGTAATTACTCCTCCCGAAACTACTTTAACTGACATTATGACAAAAACTGTAGTAAGCGTTCGGCCCGAAACGGATCAGGAAGAGGCCGCAAAAATTGTAGCAAGATATAATTATCTAGCGATTCCCGTTATTGATAAAGACGATGCCATGCTGGGAATCGTAACTGTTGATGATGTGGTTGATGTTATTCGGGAAGAAGCAACAGAAGATTTTCTTCAGATGGCAGGGGCTGGAAAAGATAGAGAGATTTTACTTAAATCATCATGGGAAAATGCAAAATCTAGGCTTCCCTGGTTATTTGCAAGCTGGATTGGCGGCATTTTTGCTGTAGCAATAATTGGAAATTTTGAACATATGCTGGAATCAACTATCGCCCTAGCGGCATTTATACCCGTAATTATTGGGATGGGTGGAAATATAGGCACTCAATCTTCAACCATAGTCGTAAGGGGAATCGCAACGGGACGGGTAGAAGAGGGGGGCGAATTAAAATTATTATTCAAAGAATTAAGAGTTGGTTTGATTTTAGGTACAATCTACGGGGTTTTATTGGGAGGGTTTACACTGCTCCCTTTCGTGGAAACCGTTCCCTATTTAGGTTTGATTGTGGGGCTTAGCATTTGTTCGTCTATGCTTATTGCTTCATGTGTTGGAACGATTGTCCCTCTTATGCTAAAAAAAATTGACATAGACCCTGCTGTTGCAACTGGTCCCTTTGTCACAACTAGTATAGATATTTTGGGGGTTACTCTTTATTTTGTGATTGCATCTTTTGTTTTCCGTGTTTTATGATTTTTGTTTTGGGTTGCTGTTTGCTTCCCTAATTGTCTATTGCATTTACCTAATTCTATTTTGTCTAGGTATTATCCGATTAAAAAAAACGTCGCAATATGAAAACATGACACATTCCTATGTTGTTTCCGTTGTGGTAGCAGCAAGAAACGAATCAAAAAACCTGAAAAATCTTTTAAATGATTTAGTAAATCAAAACTACTTAAAAGAAAAATTAGAAATAATCATTGCTGATGATCGATCTTCAGATGGGACATGGGAAATAATATCAGAATATGCACATAGGTTCTCAAATGTTAAAGGGATACGAATTTCAAAAAAATCAGGAAAAATGACACCCAAAAAACATGCGCTTTCATCTGCAATCAGTGCTTCTAGGGGTGAAATTATCCTTTCTACAGATGGAGATTGCCGTGTTCCTAAAACGTGGGTTACTAGCATGGTTAGTTATTTAGGAAAAAATACCGGGATTGTCGCAGGCTTTTCATCCATTCATTCTCAATCCAGTGTTTTAAGCAAGTTCCAATTTATTGATTTTTTGTTATTGATGTTTGCAAATGCAGGAGCAATGGGAATGGGGTTTTTTTGGGCAGGATCTGGACAAAATATCGCTTACAAGAAAAAATATTTTAACGAAATTGGGGGATTTAATTCTGTTGCAAAAAAAATATCAGGAGACGATGTTTATCTAATTCAATCCATTTCTAAACTCAGCAAATGTACATTTAATTTAAGTCCAGGTGGAGCGGTTACAACTCACCCTGTTTTATCTTTGTGGCAGTTCCTAAATCAGAGAATTAGATGGGCATCTAATGCGACAGAATTAAAAAATACTAATAAATTATTTCTTATCTTTCTGGTCTCTGCATTTGTAATACAATTGATATTGTTAATTCACATTATCCTAGGGTTATTTTCTTTACAATTATTGTTTGTATTTATTGTAAAATCGCTCTTTGACGGAATTGTATATTTAGTTGGTAGTTCTAAATTGAAAATTTCTCTTTCTTTGTCAATGTTTTTTCTTTGGTCTATCTTACAGCCTGTATACATTCCACTCATGGGCCTTATGGGAACACTCGGTTATTTTAAATGGAAACCATGAAAAAAATCTATTATTTCATTCTTTATCTGTCACTATTAGAATTCGCTTTCGGGTATGGGGATACCCTTTTTTATAATCTTTCAGTTTACGGATTAAAATGTGGAGAGCTTTCTTATACTTCTCAAGAAAATAACAGACTAACTATCAAAACAAATTCAAGTGGACTAATTAATTATATATTTCCATTTAAAAATGAATATGATGTTTTATTTGATTCTTCTACATTTATTATTAATAATTATTCAAAAAATATAAAACAGGGCGAATTCAAGCAAAAACTAAAAGGGGAATGGAACCCTTCTACAAACTCAATAGAATATGAAAATCTTAGTTCATTTAAACGACCAAACCCTTGTCTATCAATATTTTCCTTTTTATTTATGTTAAATCAAAAGTCCTATAAATATTTGGACACAAAATGGTTTGACCTAGAACATGAAGGAAATCTATTTAAATCAAGGGTATTATTATCTGAATCTGTAAATTTGACA
The DNA here is from genome assembly GCA_964575125.1 of uncultured bacterium. Lineage (GTDB taxonomy): Bacteria > Fidelibacterota > Marinisomatia > Marinisomatales > AB-629-J13 > AB-629-J13. Next base: position 3,918 of record CAZNQF010000009.1, on the reverse strand, counting down.
TATAATGGTAAGTCTATTTCATCCCATCATTTTCGTTTTGATTTAATACCCAAATCAAACACAATAAAAATGCTTAACCGAACTGATTATTTTAGTCAAAATATCACCCATCCTGAAGCAATAAAACAAATTTGGGTTTCAAAAGCACCAAAAAAAAAGATATTAAAAGCATCAGTTAAAATTGGCATAATTGAAATTATTGCGACATTAAAATAGTGAAAGCCTTCTTGAAAGAACACTGGAAACATATCCTTTTGTGGATTATTATTTTATCAATTTCTGTCATTGCTCTAAGAATGGGGATCGAAAAAAAAATTATTGTTTTTGTTACTCTTGGTTTAGGTTTTTTTACTCAAATCTTCGCTGGGTTGGGAACGTTAATTTCTATGGTCCCATGGGTGGGCCCAATCATTATTAAAGTTTTTACTATACCTTTCTTTTGGCTTGTAAATACTACGGGATATTTCGTTTCTATCATTGCAATTAAAAAAGGCTATTCAAAACAAATAACCAGATCTCGAGTACTTACGGTCGCACTCATGTTCGGAGTTGTTATTGGATATGTCTTAGGTCATGTTGTTCCCTTACAATGAAAATACTTGTTTTAGAAGGTCCAAACCTCAATTTAATTGGAGTAAAGTCTGCTGGGGACGGACAAAAAATTACATTGGATAAAATTAACAAGGGTTTACGATTACATATCAAAAATACAGATACAGAATTAAAAATATTTCAAACACATAAGGTCTATATGGCTATATCCTTTTTGCAACGAAATAGAAATTCTTCCTCAGGGATTCTGATTGCTCCTACATCTTGGTCAAGATATGAATACTCTCTTTTGGAAACAATACAATTGATTCAAATACCTTTTGTTCAGGTCTTGTTAGACAAAAATAATGACAATAAAGAATCTATTTTTTCTGTTGATGCTATTGAATCTGTATATGATAAAAATCCTCTTTATTCGTTTACCTCCGGGCTGACAGCCCTTATTAATCATCTGACTTGATTTATATATTTAGATTTTATATACCATGTGCACTGTTTTTTATGATAGTGTCGTGCTCTCATCAGTTTCCAAAAAACAATTCAAATCTGCTAGAAATATCTTATTTTTCTAACGCCAGTTCTGATACTGTGTACGCATATGTTCCAGATGGAAAAACATTCAAAAATATACCTAGTGTTTATTATAGAAAATATTTAGACGCATTTTCTGACTCTCTCTTCCTTTCTGTAAATGATGATTCATTAAAAACTGTTTTAAACTTTTTATTGAGAGAAAAAATAGATAAAGAAAAAATATATTTTTTGGTTAGTTCTTCGCAAGATAACAAACTAACAAAGCTACAGTTTTCTATGAATGATGATTATTTAAAATATATTGAAAAATCATTACTATCTATATATATAGAAAAAAAAACATCTTTATTTGATAACCAAAAAATACTAATAGATTGGAAAATAATAGCTTTACCAAAAATATTATTGCCATGCGATGGAATAAATATACCGACAAAGGCAAGTCGCCTACCAAATGCTCCAAGAGATTATAGAAACGGTATTCACAGGGGAATTGATTTTTTTGCTAATTGGGGAACACCTGTAAGGGCAGTTGCAAGTGGAACTGTAATTCGGTCAGACACGTATTTTGAAGAGGTCTCTCCAGAATTTAGAAAAACTCTATTAATTTCAGCATCTAATATAAACCGAACACCCTCTGATATTTTTGAACATATATTATTAGGGAAAACCGTTATTTTAGATCATGGGCTTGATTTAATACATGGGTTCCGTGTTATTACTATTTATGCCCACCTCTCTAACATTAATGATAATATAAAGCCCGGTGTAAAAATTTCTGCGGGAGAGCTAATCGGACAAACTGGAAATACAGGGACAGCGCCATCAACTCTTAGAAAAAGGGAAGAGGCACATCTTCACTGGGAAATGATATTACAAAATGAAGGTGGAGAGTTTTATTTGGGAGAGGGGTTGCCATATAAAGAATTATTTCCCATACTAACAAATATGTTTAAATAAAAAAGGCCCCAACAAATGGGGCCTTTCCTTTTTATATCATATATTTTATTAAAATGCAACCCTTACTGAAATAACCTGATTTGTGTCAAAATACTCAGCAGGCATGAAAGCATAATCAACCGTTACGCCCATACCAATGAAGGTCTTCAAATTTAGACTCCCACCAAAAGATACTCCATCGAATGGATTTTTGTAGTCCCAATCTATACTATCATCATCTTTGGCTGCCATCGAGGTTTGATAGCCTGCTCTTATACTTGCCAAATTACCTACATCATATGATCCCAGTAATTTCACCTCATCGGTAGCATAATAGTTACTTGTATAGGTTAGACCTAAATTAAGTCCTGACAAATTATAGTTTGCTGACATGTCCATTGTAAAAGGCAAATCAAAAGAAGCTGCGTCAACCTTGTAATATTCTACCGGACGATCTGAATCAGAAGCCTCAGCCTGAACTCCCAAACCCTCTCCTCCATATGTAACTGGTTGGCCAAAATTTCTAATAGCGAACCCTACATCAAGATTTTCGCAAGCCATAAATGATTTATATTGTACACCAAAGTCTGCAGATATTCCAGTTGCCCTCACTCTTCCAAAGCTTTCGCTTAACATATGTAAGGAAGCTCCAACGCTAGTTCTATCTGTTAATCGTTTAGATATTGTTCCACCAACGATAAAAAGACTGGGAGTAAACACTCTCCCCGTACCATCTGGCTGATAGACAGTGGTTTCATTAATATCTCCAATGTTAAATGTTCTCACAGACAGAGCTAAGTTCCCTATCGAACCAAAATTACTTCCTACACCGAAATAATTAATGGCAATGTCTGCAATATAGGAGCGGTTTGAGAACATGGCATCAACCTTATTTTCACTCATTGATAAGCCTGCCGGGTTCCAATAAACTGCCTCTAGGCCAACTGCACTAGCAGCTGCTCCACCGCCAGATAAATGTCTGGCTCCCTGAACTATTTGCAACTGAGAGGACGAAGATGTTCCCATTCGAGACCCCTGCCCAAAAACAAAACTACTAAACGTAAGTGTTATTACACATTTAATTAACAATGATTTCATATTATAATTCTCCATTGTAGCTGATTAATAATATTTAAGCACTTGAGTTTCCTGTACAAGTGCTAGTTTAAGAATTTTTTCTCCAAAATCTGTTTCAACATGTATAATGTAAAGTCCGCTTGCTACGGGATAACCATATTGATTACCTAAATCCCAAGTTGCAAATTGACCAACATCATTTTTATCTATTTGTTTAACCATCGTACCGCCAAGGTTGAAAATGCGAATTGTTGCTTTTTCAGGTAAATGATTAAACGAAACATATTTATCAGATCGGCTCGTCTCAAGTTCATGAAAACCATAGTAAGGATTTGGATAGACATTAATCATATCAATTTCCGCTTGCGAGACTGCTCCTCCAGTGGAAAATCCTGATGTTTTCCAGGTAAACTCATCCACACCAACCTGGATTGGGTTTGCGTACTCAAAGAGTGCCCAATCGCCAGCCGCATATGGAGCGCCCCACCAAACTGTGTTCCAAGTTAAAAACGGTTCATTGGAAGCAAAGTCTGCTAAGGTCTCATCATATGGACGGTTAACCCAATGAGTATACATTCTATCGTTTGGATTAAATGCATAAAACGGGTTACTTGATGTGGGATTTTGAATTCTATCATAAATGATCACACTAATTTGAACAGGATCATCTCCCTGCTCCATATCAAAAACCTTAAATGGCACCGTAATTAAAAACGGGTCACTCGTTCCGGCTGTATTCGCTGGATGGTCAGCAAGATCATAAAATCTTGCTCCATTAACCCAGACCTGCGAACCCCCCTCAACTACCGGTACAAA
>CAZNQF010000008.1:18494-22168 GCA_964575125.1 uncultured bacterium | reverse complement strand
ATGACAGATTTAAATCCATCATCTATTAGTAAAGTAATATTTAATGTAATAAATCCATTTCTAGATTTTAAAAAGGGTGATAGGCCCTTAAATAAAGAGATTGAAAAAATTAAAAATTTAATCGAAACATATAAAATAGTTGAAATGGTCAAAAGAGAAATTGATTTAAATTAAAAGATGACAAATTTAAAAAAATTAGTTAGTGCATATACTTTTGATGATGTTTTACTGGTTCCAAAGAAATCAAATGTATTGCCAAATCAAGTTAATTTAGAAACACAATTAACATCATCTATCAAATTAAATATTCCTATTTTAAGTGCTGCAATGGATACCGTAACTGAAGATGAAATGGCAAAATCTATTGCGCGGGAGGGTGGATTAGGAATTATACATAAAAATTTAAGTATTTTAGATCAAGTTACAATGGTAGAAAAGGTAAAAAGGTCAGAAAGTGGAATGATATTTGATCCTGTAACATTAAAGCCAGAGCAAACTTTTGGCGATGCAAAAAATATGATTGAACATTATGGTATAAGCGGTTTGCCTGTTGTAAGTGGAAACAAATTAATAGGAATTCTGACAAATCGTGATATTCGTTTTGAAGAAAACCATTTGCTTAAAATAACAGAAAGAATGACCTCTGATAATCTGATTACAGTACCTATTGGTACTACACTTGATACTGCAAAAGAAATACTCCAAAAACATCGTATAGAAAAATTATTAGTTGTAGATGATGATGGTAATCTAAAAGGATTAATTACTGTTAAAGACATTCAAAAAAATGAATTATATCATCTATCAAGTATAGATAAAAATGGCAGGCTAAGAGTCGGTGGTGCAGTAGGAGTAGGAAGAGATGTTCATTCAACAGGAGTCCTTGATTCTGTCGAGAAAATAAAGTCATCCACAAATATTAAGTGTCTAATTGCAGGTAATGTAGCAACTGTAGATGGTACCAAAGCATTAATTGATGCTGGCGCAGATTTAATTAAAGTGGGAATCGGTGCGGGCGCAAGCTGCACAACTAGAGTGATTGCAGGAGTAGGAATCCCTCAATTAACTGCAGAGCAAGAGTGTAGAGAAGAAGCATTAAAATACAACAAATTAATTATTGCAGACGGTGGTATTCGGTACAGTGGTGACCTATCAAAAGCTATAGCAGGTGGAGCAAATGCTGTTATGCTAGGAAGCGTATTGGCGGGAATGGATGAGTGCCCTGGAGAAACTATTTTATATGAAGGACGACAATTTAAAGCATATAGAGGAATGGGTTCTATGGCAGCAATGAAGGAAGGAAGTAGTGATAGGTACTTTCAGGAAAATTCAGAAGATTCCAAATTAGTACCGGAAGGAATAGAAGGAATGGTACCCTATCGTGGACCAGTACGAAATACAATACATCAACTAATGGGTGGATTAAGAGCGTCAATGGGATATTGTGGTGCCAAAAATATCAACCAATTTCATAAAAATGCCGAATTTGTTCGCATATCAAATGCTGGAGTTCGCGAAAATCATCCACATGAAGTACGAATAGTCAAAGAAGCTCCAAACTACAGAGCTCCTGATATTTAAGTTTTAGCTAACGAATTTAAATGATTTGTAATTTGAGATTTTCTACGTGCAGCTGTATTTTTATGTATAAGACCTGATTGAGCCATTTTATCAATATAGCTTACTGTATTCTTATACATAGGTTCAGCATCTTTTACATTTTTAGTAGATAAGACATTTTTTATTAAAGTCTTCAGCTTAGATAGATTTTTAATATTTGTCTCACGGCGTTTTTTATCTTGCCGTTCTCTTTTTATCTGTTGTGGGTGTCTGTCCATAATCTTTTTATTATTACCTTTATAAAACGCAGCGAAGTTATCCCCTCAGATATTAAATTTCAAAAGGATATTATTAGAATTTTCTTATAACTTCTTCATATTAATTATTTAAAGAAATATCAATTGACAAAAAATGGATAAAGATAAATTAGTACAATCGGTTCCCTTATTTAGTGATTTGAGTTCTTCATCACTGAACAAAATAACTGAAAAAATGGTAGCAAGATCGTATAACAAGGAACAAATGATTTTAGTCGAAGAAAGTGCAGGCGAAACATTTTTTATTATAAGCAAAGGAAATGTGAAGATTACAAGGATGAGTGACGATGGGAGAGAGGTTATTCTTGCTATTTTGGGTGAAGGTGATTTTTTCGGTGAAATGGCATTGTTGGATGGGGAAGGACGATCTGCAAATGTTGTTGCCCTTGAAAATGCTAATGTTCTAACACTTCAGAGAAGTGATTTTTTAGAAATTCTTGAAAGTTTTCCAAAAATTGCAATCCATTTACTAGAAGAATTAACTACAAGAATTCGACATAGTGACCAACAAATTGAAAGTTTATCTCTAAGCGGAGCTGAACAGAGAATAGCCCTTGTGTTAATTCGTCTCTCTGAAGAGATGGGTAATATCAAAGAGGGAGCAGTTACAATCCATAGTATCCCGTATCAACAAGATATAGCAAATATGGCAGGTACTAGCAGAGAAACCGTTTCTAGGGTATTTAAAATGTTAGAAGATAAAGATTATATTACTAGAACAGGAAAAACACTAATAATAAAAGACTTTTCAACTTTTTCACGTCAGTTTACATAAAATATAACCTCCCTTAAATTATCATGCAGGATATTATTGAAAGGATAAGATCCAATGATCATCTTGCTATTTCAAGGATTATTAGTAAAATAGAAAATGGAGACTCTGTACCTAATTCATTTTTTATTGAAATTTATCCATTTTCATTACAGTCTATACGTGTTGGAATAACAGGTCCACCAGGGGTAGGTAAAAGCACTATAACTGATGGATTAATTAAGAGAATTTTATTAGATAAGCGATCAGTAGGAATCGTAGCAATAGACCCATCTAGTCCTTTTACTGGTGGTTCGGTGCTAGGCGACAGGGTTCGGATGAATTCTTTTGCTTGCAACGATAACGTTTTTATTAGAAGCATGGGCTCAAGAGGAGATTTAGGAGGGCTATCCAAGAAAGCTGAGGATACAGGAGATATTATAGGATCTAGTGGAAAGGATTACATTATATATGAAACTGTAGGAGTCGGGCAGGCTGAAATTGAAATTGAAAATGTGGCTGATATTACTATTGTTGTGCTATCTCCTGAGTCTGGTGATGAAGTTCAGTTTATGAAGGCAGGCCTGCTTGAGATTGCTGATATTTATGTTGTGAATAAGTCAGATCGTCCAGGAGCGAATAAATTAAATACACTAATAAAATCTATGGCACAATTTCATCATCACTCAAAAGAGATAACTCCACTTATTGTAAATACCCAGGCACATACAGAAAAAGGGATTGATGAATTGTATAATAAAATAAATACGCATTATTCAAAATTAAATAAAAGTGGAATAATTAATTCAAAAAGGATAAAACGATATAAATATCGAGTAAATAATTTAATTAAGGATGAACTATTAGCTTCTTTTTGGTCAGAAAAAAAAATAAAAGCACTTGAAGAACAAATAGAAAAAATAGATACCGACAAAAAGTCTCCTCATGAATTAGCACAGCTATTATTATCAATATGAAGAAATCCTCAACTGATACAACAAAGGATATGCCATTCCTAGAACATCTTGAGGAATTTAGATGGAGGT
>CAZNQF010000008.1:18160-18484 GCA_964575125.1 uncultured bacterium | reverse complement strand
ATTGAGAGTATATAAAATCCTTTAAGTTTGCTGGTTCTTCTAATTCAAGGTATGTTTTTAATTAACTGGGGCATATCTTTTATTTGTGGCAGTATTTTAGCACTTCCGATTATAACATATCATACATGGAAATTTGTTGCGCCTGGTCTACATTTAAATGAAAGACATATTGCGTTCCCATTAATATTTTTCACATTTTTCTCATTTCTTGGTGGAATTATATTTGCTTATTTTGTATTAATCCCAATCTCCTTAGATTTTTTTACATCTATGGGCTATAGTGAGATTCAAAATAATTATTCTATAAACTATTTTTTGAGTTTT
>CAZNQF010000008.1:16873-18150 GCA_964575125.1 uncultured bacterium | reverse complement strand
TCTCTTTTGTTGGTTATATTATTATTGACTTATTATTCATATATATTCATCTTTCATCCTAAAGTTTCTATTTAGTTTTGAAGATCAGACTTCTATTTTATTTTGGTCGTTTTATCGATCTAGAATATGGTGCTTTTATTTAATTTCAGGAAAGAATTTTAATCTTAGCAAGATTAAATATTGCTACACCTTCTTTTTTACAACATTTCAGAAGACATGCCATAATAGGAATTATGATCTTATCGGCAATCATTACTCCTCCAGACCCAATTAGTTTGTTTATTATGACGATCCCCCTCATTTTGATTTATGAAATCAGTATTGGGATTGCCTATTTAGCAAAGCCAAATTCTAAATAATATATCAAAAAATGTTAAATAAAACCTTCTCAAGATCAAAAAAGGATTTGTTAAAGGTTATTTCTAATTTAATTAAATCTGATATTAGAAAATTTGAGATAGAGTTTGATAAAGCTTTATCTTCAGATGTTAAACTTATTAAAACCATTGGACGATATTTAATAAAACAGCGGGGCAAAAGAATAAGGCCAATGTTAACCCTTTTATCATCTCACCTTTGTGGAGGAGTACCATCAAAAAATACATACAAAGCTGCTGCAATGATCGAATTACTACACATAGCTACCCTAATTCATGATGATGTTGTTGATGGAGCTGTCAAGAGAAGGGGGTGGTTCTCAATTAATAGAATTTGGGGAAACAAATTATCTGTTTTAATGGGAGATTATGTTCTCAGTAAATCATTAATTTATATGATAAAAATCAGAGATTTTGATATATTGGAACTTATTTCAAAAACAGCACAGTATATGAGTTCAGGAGAAATACTTCAGCTAGACTATAGATTTAAAAAGCACCCAACTGAAGAAGTTTATTTTGATTTAATCAAACAAAAAACAGCATCTTTGATTTCAGCAGCATGTGAATTAGGTGGATTAACAACTACAAAATCGCAAAAGGATTGTAGGTCTTTGAGAAAGTTTGGTATGAGTTTAGGTATGGCTTTTCAAATTAGGGATGACCTGTTTGATTTATATGGAAATGAAAATTTGACGGGAAAAGATACGGGACTAGATGTGAAAAGGAATAGTTTTACTTTGCCAATAATACACAGTCTCCAAACTTTATCCAAGAAAGACAGGAATTCACTTTTAAACATTATTAATCAGAAAAATTTCTCTAGAAATGATATATCAGATTTAAAGCAATTAATTGAGAAAGGAAATGGTTATAATTATGCTAATCTAAAAATAGAAG
>CAZNQF010000008.1:16521-16855 GCA_964575125.1 uncultured bacterium | reverse complement strand
ATTGATACTATTTTATATTTCCCCGATTCTGATTATAAAAACTCTATGGTTGATTTGGCCAATTACAATCAAGAGAGAGTTCAATAATTATCTGAGATTATGAAAATATTATTTATAAGATTCAGTTCAATCGGTGATATTATCCTTTCGACTGCATCGTTAAATTCCTTATATAAAGAATTTCCCAATGCAAAAATCCATTTTTTGACTTTGGAAGAATATGCACCTCTTTTGGAAGGAATATCTTGTATCGATCGAATACATCTTTTAGATAAGTCTGCAAATGTGGTGCGATTAAATGCAGTGGGTGACTATTTAAATAATTGCAACTATA
>CAZNQF010000008.1:11496-16511 GCA_964575125.1 uncultured bacterium | reverse complement strand
CGTTATCGATATGCATAACTCTATTCGGTCAAAGATCATACTTAATAAAATTAGTTCTCCAAATAAATATATTCTAAAAAAACCAAGGTGGAAACGATTTAAATTATTTGCATTTCACTCGAACTCCTTTTCAGATGATTTTTCGCAAATAAAATTGTTTCATAGTGTAATTGATCGAATCTTATCTCGAGGGCAAGACTCGTCAACTTCTCTTTTTGTGTCAAAATCTGAAAGGAAATTTGCTAAGCTCAAGTTATTACAAAATGGATATAGAGGGGGAAAGATCTTAGTGTGTGTGCCAGAGGCTGGGTGGCACAATAAGACGTGGAATCCAAAATAATACTTTGAGCTCTTTAAATCAATTAAAAATAATAATTTTGAAATCATTTTATTAGGTACGGGTAAAGACAATATTTGCGGGGATATTTTAGCACACGACCCATCAATAATTAATTTATCTGGTCAATCTGATTTTCGTCAATCTTTAGCAATTATTTCCCAAGCAAAATTAGTTTTGGGAAGTGATACAGGCTTTGTCCACGCTGCAGAGGCACTAGGTATCCCTGTAGCTATGTTTTTAGGACCAACTTCAGTTGAGACTGGCGCAGGTGTGAATGGAAAGTTATCAAAAAATATTCAATTATCTGATGTGTGGTGTCGTCCCTGTTCTCAAAACGGAAGCAGCCCTTGTTATCGTTCTAAGAGAGTGTGTATGGATGGATTAAGTCCAGAAATGGTCAAAAACGAAATCGAAAAATATTTATAAGAATATGAAAGCATTTTGGATCATTTTTTATAATTTTCTTTTGTACCCTATTTTTTTATTAGGTGTAATTTTTACTTCTATTTTTAATAAAAAAGTTCGTGAAGGGTTCTTAGGTAGATTTAATTCAAAAGCACGGTTATTAAATTTTATAAAAAACGTTGATACTAATTTAGATGTTTATTGGTTTCATGCTGCCTCACATGGTGAATTTGAACAGATAAAACCTGTAATTGATGGACTGAAAGAAGTCGAGCCAGATTTACTTTTTATTGTATCATTTTTTTCGCCATCAGGCTTTAATAATGTCATTGATAAACACATTGATTGCAAGATCTATCTACCTTTTGATTTGCCCTGGTCTATATCAAAAACCCTTACAATAGTTAAGCCAAAAAAAATTATTTTTGCAGAATATGATGTATGGCCAAACTTAGTTTGGTTTGCCCGAAAAAAAGATATTTCCACGACTATATTTTCCGTTCATTTTTCTAATAAAACACCAAAGTTATTTCCTCTTATACGAAGTTTTTATAAATCAATATATGATTCATTTACTCACATTTATTCAGAAACGAAAGATGATTATAAGAAAGTATCTAGTTTGATTGGAAAATATTCTCAGACAAAAGTAAAAGTATTGGGAAATCCTAGGTATGACCAGGTGAAGAAAAAAACTGACCATTTTACTAAGAAGAGAACGCTCTCTGTATTATCACGTGACAAACGAATAATCGCCGGAAGTGTATGGAAGGAGGATGAGGAAACCATTTTAGATCCATTGATTCAATTTTTACAACAAGATAATTCTGTCTCTCTTCTCTGGGTTCCTCATGAGCCAACGGAAATCCATATCAAAAGAGTATTTGTTGCTTTTGAGGAAGCTGGTTTTGATCCTGTAATTTATAGAGGGAGTAAAATCAATAATTTAAAAAATAATAAAATTACAATTGTTGGGACTGTGGGAATTTTGTCATCATTGTATTGGGAAGGTCAGTTGGCATACATTGGAGGTGGATTTTCTACAGGTGTTCATAATGTTATGGAACCCGCTATAGCAAGACTACCTGTACTATTTGGCCCAAATTACGGAAACTCTCATGCTGCTAAGGAATTACTAGAATCTTATGGTGGATTTTGCATTTCAAATGATAAAGAATTCATGTCTAAATTGAATGATATTTTTTCAGATAAAAATTTACTTTTACGTTCGAGTTCTTCAGCAACCAATGTTATTCATAAAAATCTAGGTTCATCAACAAGGATAGTCAGAGAAATTTTGAGAGATTAATATTAAACTAATTAATTAAATGGGAAATAATAAAATAAAGATCACTGACCCGAGCCGAATTTTAACTTTGGCCAATATGATCAGCTTGCTAAGGGCTTTTCTAGCTATTCCGATAATTTATACTTTGCAATATGATGACCTAAGGTTTTGGACATTTATATTAATTTTGTTGGGTGTCCTATCAGATTTGCTGGATGGATATTTTGCCCGGAGAGCTCATGAGGTGACTTATTTTGGGAAATGGATTGATCCTATCGCTGATTTTATTTGTTTGACCACAGTGACATATTTTTTAGTATTAAACGATTTATTCCCAATGTGGTTTTTTATTTTCTATGTGTTTCGCTATGTAACAATTGCATTATTTGCTATATATCTGATAAATCATTCGGGTTTTGTTTTAAGCTCAAATTGGTATGGCAAATGGGCAGGAGGAATAACTTTGGTCACAATTCTGCTTCATATTTTTCCTATCCCATTTTTTGAATGGCTAGTTCCTGTTACCCTTTGGATCGCAACTTTTTTAATGTCTATTAGTTGGATTATTTATATAAAATCTATGGTTGAAAATTTAAAAAAAATATAGCATGAAGTTTTCTGGTCTATTTAAAGCATTAACAAAAACTAGAGCATCAGTTACTCAGGCAATAAATAAGGTTTTGGGGAAGCAAGTAAATGATGAAACTCTAGAAGAATTAGAGTCACAACTCATTATAGCTGATTTAGGTTTTCACACGGTAAATAAGATAATTGATATGTTTAATAGGAATAATCATAGAGATATTAAAACAGCACTAAAAGAATATTTAATTTCAGAACTAAAATATGATAGAAGATTTGTTTCATCAGAAGATATGCCAGTGGTTATCTTTGTTGTGGGAGTGAACGGAGCCGGTAAGACAACTACATCAGCAAAGCTTGCACATTATTTTCTTCAAAGAGGTGATCATCCATTGCTGGTCGGCGCAGACACATATAGAGCGGCAGCTGTTGAGCAGCTCCAGCTTTGGTCCAATAGATTAAAAATTAAATGTATTTCAAATGAGAAAACTAATGATCCATCAGCAGTTGTTTATGATGGATTAAAGTCTGCTGAGTCCTCTCGCTCCAATGTTGTAATCGTTGATACAGCAGGTAGATTACACACAAACTCTGACCTTTTGAATGAATTGAATAAAATGGAAAGAATTGTGAAGACAAAATTTTCATACTTTAAATTGCGATCATTATTAATTATGGATGCAAATATCGGGCAAAACTCACTTCAACAAGCAAAAGAATTTCAACAAGCTATTCAAATAGATGGTGCTATTCTGACCAAAATGGATGGCACGGCAAAAGGGGGAATTGTTTTTCCCCTGAATCAGCAGTTCAATGTCCCTGTATATTTTTTTGGCATAGGGGAGGACATGGATAGTTTGATTCCATTTAACGGCAGTGATTATGTTTCATCACTGATATCTAACTAATGTGATACTTTAACAATGAAAGGTAAAGTTAATAATATAAATATAATCAGCTTGGGATGTGCAAAGAATTTAGTGGATTCTGAGATTATGATGGGAGGCTTTGTAAAATCAGGGTTGAATGTGGTGAGTGAGCCAGAAGAATCTGATGCTATTTTGGTTAACACCTGTGGATTCTTGGATATCGCTCGAGAAGAGTCTGTCAATACTATTTTGGAAGCAGCTGAGCTAACAAAAGATAGTCAGAGGAAATTGATTGTTATGGGTTGTTTATCAGAAAGATATTCAACAGAATTGCAGAAGGAAATTCCTGAAGTGGACAGATTTTTTGGTACAAACGATCACAGGCAGATACTTTCCTATTTAACAGGAAAAGACTTCATGAAAGATGATCCTGCTTTTTTCCGTTCACTTCTGACACCTTCACATTATGCTTATTTAAAAATTGCTGAAGGTTGTGACAATGGATGTTCTTTCTGCAGCATCCCTCAAATGCGCGGATTGCAGAAAAGCCGATCAGTAGAAGCCATTGAAGCTGAAGCTATTCGTTTGGTTGAGAGCGGAGTGAAAGAAATTCTTATCATTGCTCAGGATACAACAAGCTATGGTTGGGACCTAAAGCCCAAACGATATTTAGGAGAACTGCTCACTGCTTTAGATAAGATTGGGAAGCCTTTAGAGTGGATTCGCCTGCATTATGCCCATCCTGCCCATTTGTCTGTTAAAACCATGGAAGCTATGGCTTCATCAAAAAAAGTCTGTAAATACATTGATATTCCTATTCAGCATGCATCTGACAAAATACTTAAATCCATGAAAAGAGGGTTAAATCAAGATGGTATTAGAAAACGTTTCAACAAACTTAGAGAGTTAATTCCGGATATTAGGTTGCGAACCACGTTGATAGTTGGCTATCCCGGGGAAACTGATGAGGATTTTCAAGAGCTGTGTAATTTTGTACAGGAACAGCAGTTTGATCGGCTGGGTATTTTTACTTATTCTGAAGAGGAAGGTACATCTGCAGCAGCCTTAGATGACGATATCCCACGTGAGGTGAAGGACGAGCGGAAGGAAGTGCTGTTGACCATCCAAAATGATATCATGCTGGAGAAAAATAGTCAGTTAGTGGGTCAAACAATGAATGTTATAATAGATCAATCGGGAGAAACCGTTTCTGTAGGTCGTACCGAATATGATTCTCCGGAGGTAGACCATATTGTAAGAGTTGAAGGTAAGCATACCCAGGGGGACTTTTTTAAAGTAAATATTACCGACTTTAATGAGTTTGAATTGGTGGGAAATTCGAAAAATATTATATAGGAAGAAACTTAATTATAGATTTGGTAAATATAAATCTAAACTTCACTTGAACAATAGCTTAAATGTGTGTCTATTACATAGTGAACTAATTAAGTAAATTAGAAATAAATAATACTGGTGATTATAGCTATAGTTCTCACTTCAATAATATATTTGGATAGATTCGATTATTTAT
>CAZNQF010000008.1:5774-11486 GCA_964575125.1 uncultured bacterium | reverse complement strand
TTATGTAGGAAGAAACTTAATTATAGATTTGGCAAATATAAATCTAAACTTCACTTGAACAATAGCTTAAATGAATGTCTATTGCATAGTGAACTAAACTAATTAAGTAAATTAGAAATAAATAGTATTGGTGACTTTATCATCCGTTCTCACTGCAATAATATATTTGGTTCGACTCGATTATTCATAAGTGTATATTATGCTCTCAAAAAAAAATCTCTGCCATTGCATTCAATAATTTATCCGTCGTAAGTTTGGCATTATGGCAGATTTTTCTATACATTCGAACTTTAAACCTATGGGAGACCAACCCCAAGCGATCCGTGAGTTAAGTAATGGGTTAAAAAGGGATGAGAATCATCAGGTGTTGCTGGGTGTTACTGGTTCAGGAAAAACCTTTACCCTTGCAAATGTTATTGAGAGAGTTCAAAAGCCAACATTAATAATTTCACATAACAAAACGTTGGCCGCTCAACTATATGGAGAATTCAAACAATTGTTTCCGGATAATGCGGTTGAATTTTTTATAAGCTATTACGATTATTATCAACCAGAAGCTTACATGCCGGTTACTGATACATTTATAGAAAAAGATTTCTCTATGAATGAGGAAATTGATAAGCTTCGGTTAAAGACTACTAGCTCCTTAATGGAGAGAAAAGATGTGATTGTAGTTAGTTCAGTTTCCTGTATATATGGTATGGGTTCTCCAGCAGATTATAAAAAACAAATTGTCTATATAAAAAAAGGTGATTCATTTATTCGTCGTGATATTTTTAGAAAATTGATTCACATACACTATTTAAGAAATGATACAGTTTTGGAAAGGGGTAATTTTAGAGTTAGGGGTGACGTAGTAGATATCTATCCCGCCTATGAGGATGCCTGTATTCGGGTTGAAATGTTTGGAACAAAGATAGAACAAATTTCCAAATTTGATCCCCTGACAGGTGAAATCATTAAATCATTGGAAAGTATATTTATTTATCCTGCTAAACATTTTGTCACAGATAAGAACACTATTGCAAGGGTAATAGTTGAGATTCAAAAAGAATTAAACGAAATACTAACCTTTTTAAAAGAAAACGGAAGTCTCTTGGAAGCCCAGAGGCTAGAGCAACGAACAAATTTTGATTTAGAAATGATGAGAGATATTGGATTTTGTTCAGGAATAGAGAACTATTCCCGCTATTTTGCTAATCGAAAAATAGGTGAGCGCCCTTGGACCCTAATTGATTTTTTCCCTGATGATTTTTTAACGGTTGTTGATGAGTCTCATGTAACCTTACCACAGATTCAGGGAATGTATAATGGGGATAGAAAGAGAAAAGAAACGCTAGTTGAATTTGGATTTCGTCTGCCCAGTGCTTTGGATAACCGCCCTCTCAAATATGATGAATTTTTAAAAATTCAGAATAATATGATCTATATGTCTGCAACTCCAGCGGAAAGAGAATTAAATTTGTGCGGTGGCTCAATTGTTGAGCAAGTTATTCGTCCAACAGGTCTATTAGACCCCATAGTTGAAACAAGAAAAACTCAAGGACAAATTGATGATTTAATAGGTGAAATAAAAATGAGGACAAAACAAGGTGAAAGAATCCTTATAACCACATTAACAAAAAGAATGTGTGAAGACCTTACCGAATATCTAAAAGGGGTTAACCTGAGAGTTCGATATTTACATTCAGATATAAAGGCACTGGAACGGGTACAAATTCTAAGAGATTTGAGGCTAGGTGAATTTGATGTATTGGTTGGCATAAATTTATTGAGGGAAGGTCTAGATCTTCCGGAGGTCTCTTTGGTTGCAGTTTTGGATGCAGACAAGCAGGGTTTTTTACGCTCAAAAAGTTCATTGTTACAGGTAGCAGGGCGAGCTGCTAGGCACTTAGAGGGAAAGGTAATTTTGTACGGTGATCAAATATCTGAAGCTATGAATCATTTATTAAAGGAAACAAAACGTAGACGGGAGGTTCAGGCACAATATAATTTTAAAAATAAAATTACTCCCAGATCAGTTTATAAATCGACGGATGATGTAATGCATACCACTGCTGTTGCGAACTCTTTGGGCGCGGGAGATTCAAATTCGGACTATTTAATAAGAGATAAGGAATACTTAGAGATGGATACAGAACTCGCACTGGATATAATGAGGAAAGAAATGCTCGATGAGGCAGATAATATGAATTTTGAGAGAGCTGCGATTTTAAGGGATCAAATAAAAGTTCTAGAAGAAGAATTAAAGTCGATCTCAAAGACTAAGAAAATAATAGCTCAAAACACTTTAGCGAGTCCAAATAAATGAAAATATTAGTTACAGGCGGTGCAGGGTATATTGGCTCACACGTTGTGCTAAATTTACTGGAAGAAGGTCACCAGGTAACCGTTCTTGATGATCTTTCTTTAGGATTTGAATCTAATATTGATACTCGATCAACATTTATTAAGGGAAGCACGCTAGTTGACGATGATTTAACAAACGCATTTTCAACAGAACCAGATGCTGTCATTCACCTCGCAGCATGGAAATCTGCGGGTGAATCAATGCTAGAGCCCCAAAAATATTCTAATAATAATATTGTTGGGACTTTGAGGCTGTTAAACGCCATGTCAAAATTTGACGTAAAAAAAATAATTTTTTCATCATCCGCTGCTGTGTATGGATATCCAAACTATCACCCTGTAGATGAAGCTCATGCTACAAATCCTATTAATTATTATGGATACACAAAATTACTTGTTGAGGAAAACTTAAAATGGTTTTCAAAATTAAGGGATATCTCCTTTGTTTCGTTAAGATATTTTAATGCCGCTGGATACGATTCAGACAATAGAATAAAAGAAACGGAGCGAAATCCTCAAAACTTATTACCAATTGTTATGGAAGTTGCATCAGGCGAAACCAAAACACTAAAAATTTTTGGTAATGATTATGATACTCCTGATGGAACCTGCATTCGAGATTATATTCATGTATCTGATCTTGCCTCTGCTCATACAAAGGCCCTACACTATCTACAGAAGGATGTGGATGACCTTATTGTGAATTTGGGTACAGGTACAGGTTACTCAGTATTAGATGTTATAAATGAAGCAGAATGTGTAACGAAAAAAAATATTCCATATTCATTTGTTTCAAGACGGATTGGAGATTCTGAAAAACTTATAGCATCATCAGAAAGGGCAAAGGAAATATTACATTGGGACCCTATTTATTCTGACCTTAAAACCATATTAGAAACCATGTGGAATATGGAAAAAAAATAAACGGAGGCACAGGTAAGTTAAACTATAGTATAGGAATTAAAATGGAACGAGATAGAATGCAAAAGAAATTTGGAATCATCGGTAACTCTGATCTAATTCATCAGATAATTGACCGAATTTCACAGGTTGGTCAGGTGGATATCTCAGTTCTTGTGACCGGAGAATCAGGAACGGGGAAAGAGTTAATTGCGAAAGCAATTCACGGAATAAGCAAAAGAAAGCATCAGGAGATGATCACAGTTAACTGTGGAGCAATTCCCGAAGGTGTAATTGAGAGTGAGCTATTTGGACATAAAAAAGGTGCATATACAGGTGCAGGTGCTGATAGAAAAGGATATTTTGAGTCAGCACATAAGGGAACAATCTTTCTAGATGAAATAGGTGAAATGCCCTTGGATACCCAGGTGAAGGTGCTTAGAGTTTTAGAAAGTGGAGAGTTTATGAGAGTTGGAGACTCAAAAACAATGTATTCTGATGTGCGTGTTATTGCTGCCACAAATAAAAATTTAGAAGAATTAGTGAGAGAAAAGCGATTCCGAAATGATCTATTTTATAGGTTAAAAACAGTGGCAGTTGATGTCCCACCCCTGAGAAATAGAATAGAAGATCTATCTGCATTGGTGGAAAGGTTTGCTCTCCAATTTTCTCGAAATAATGATATCCTTTACAGAGGCTTTATGCCTGATGCGATTCGCAGGATGAAACACCATAATTGGCCCGGTAATATTCGTGAATTAAAACACTTTGTTGAAAGTATATTAGTGCTTGAAAAAGGTGAAAGGATTACAGAAAACATGATTGAGAATCATTTGGGACCTGTATTTTTGGAAAGTGAATCAAATAAACACTTACCCATACCAGTCAAACATTCTCCTGAGTCTGCAGAGCGTGAACTTGTTTTAAGACAATTATTCCTGCTTCGCCAGGATGTTGAATCAATAAAGCATATGCTTGGTAATAAAATTCAAACTCATCCACAGGGACAAATAGAACATTTCCCGAGTAAGGAAGATTCCATAAATTTGCCTGGAAAAATTGAGGAACATGATCCGTTTTATATTAAGGGTGATGCAATTGGAGATACAAACCTTCAATCTATGGAAAAAGAATTGATCGTTCGCACTTTAAAATTTCATAATAACAGCAGAAGAGCGACAGCAAAAACTCTGGGAATGAGTGAAAGAACATTATATCGAAAAATTAATGAGTACGGAATTGGACCTAAAATAAAGCGAGAAAATAGATAATCAGCCATGATATTTTCCCACAGATATTTTAAAATTGGTATTTTCCTTCTAATGCTTACTCAATTAGTAAATTGCGGTTACTATTCAATGGCAGGTTCAATTCCTCCCCACATAAGGAGTATATCTATTCCACTCTTAGATAACCAAACTGCTGAGTTTGGTATCACTGAGGAAATAACCGATAATCTATTGGAAAAATTTACTGAGGAAAATATTTTACGTGTGGTAGATAGAGATAATTCAGATTCTATTCTCAAAGGATCAATCATACAGGCCGAAGATATCCCATACACATATTCAAAAGAAGAGGTAGTGGGAGAATACCGATTTACTATTGCAATTGAGATAGAGTGGATTGATGTCTCTAATGATAAAGTCTTATTGGAAAAAATTTTTAAAGGTTGGGGAGCATATGGAATTGGAGGAGATATCAGCTCTGATGCAATTGATAATGATGGTGATGGACTTATAGATGAAGATGACTCAGATGAGATCGGTGATGCCAGAACATTTGCGACCAAGATTGCTGTGGGAAAGATAGCTCAGGATATTTTAAATGATATTTTAACAACATGGTGATAAAACAATGAACATAGAACAAGTAACAATCTCATCTCTAGGGCAATGGGTAGATAAAACGGTTACCCTTAACGGATGGGTGTACAATAAACGAACCAGTGGTAAGATTTGGTTTTTGCTTTTATGGGATGTAACCGGTTTAGCTCAGTGTGAAATCGTAAAATCTGAGGTAGATGCGGATATATTTGAAATGAAATAAATAATTACTCAAGAATCGTCAGTATCAATAACTGGTGTCGTTCGAAAAGATGATCGCTCTGTAGGTGGATACGAAATTGGCGTTGAGTCTATCAAAATTCATCAAGTTGCGGAAGAATATCCTATCTCACCAAAAGAGCACGGTACGGATTTTTTAATGAATCACAGACACCTATGGATGAGAAGTCAAAAACAACATGCTATCTTACATATTCGCCACCATGTTATTAGGGCATGCAGAGAGTTTTTTGATTCAAATAATTTTATTTTAGTGGATTCTCCTATTCTTACCGCTAACGCAGCGGAGGGAACAACGAACTTGTTTGAAGTTGATTATTTTGAACGGTCAGCATATCTAACCCAAAGCGGACAAATGTATGGAGAGGCAGGTGCGATGGCTTTCGGAAAAGTGAAT
>CAZNQF010000008.1:0-5729 GCA_964575125.1 uncultured bacterium | reverse complement strand
CGGATAATTCTAAATCAAGACGTCAACTAACAGAATTTTGGATGGTTGAACCAGAAATGGCATATTGCGATCTGGATGAGAACATGACCTGGGCAGAGAAATTTGTTGAGTATATTGTTTTACATTGTCTTGAAAATTGTGGAGAACAATTAAGTATATTAGATCGTGATATCTCAAAGCTAGAAAATATCAGAACACCTTTTCCACGAATTACTTACGATGAGGCCGCAGATTTATTAATTAAAAAAGGGTCTAACTTTGAATACGGTTCAGATTTTGGTGGGACCCATGAAACACTCATATCTGAAGAATATGACAGACCCGTTATGATCCATCGCTGGCCATCAGATATAAAAGCATTTTATATGAAAAGAGATAGGGATAATCAGAATCTTGCACTGGGTGTTGATATGATAGCGCCGGAGGGATATGGAGAAATAATTGGTGGAGGACAGAGGGAGGACGATTACGATACACTTGTAGGTAGAATTAAAGAGCATAAACTACCGCTGGATGTGTTTGGTTGGTACTTAGATTTGAGAAAATATGGGTCAGTTCCTCACTCCGGATTTGGATTGGGCATTGAAAGAGCTGTAACCTGGATAAGTGGTATCCCACACATTCGTCAAACAATTCCATTCCCCAGAACATTAACCAGGCTAGACCCTTGAAAAAATATCGGGGGAAAGTTTCAGTTTTTGGAGGGAGAGAGGTCTCAACGGAGAATTATGTCGATACCGTAGCTATAGGTAGGCTATTAGCTAAAGAAAACTATCTTGTGTTTTGTGGCGGTGGTCTCGGAGTTATGGAAGCTGTTTCAAAGGGCGTAAAGGAGGGAGGAGGAACCTGCGTTGGAATCCTTAAGGTTGTAAACAGAGATGAGGCCAATGATCATTTGACACTGTCCATTCCCACTGGAGTTGGATTCGGGCGAATTGTAATTCTAGCCTATAGCTGTGATGTGGCGATCGCAATATCTGGAAGATATGGTACCTTAAGTGAAATTGCTCATGCACTTTCTCTGGATAAAAAGGTAATTGGATATAAAACGTGGGACATTGAAAATGTTGATCTAGCTGATTCTCCCGATGAAGTTTTACAAAAAATTAACTCAATTTTACCAAGATGAATCAAGATAAAAGATATATTTCATTTAGAGTTACGGGAAAGGTGCAGGGTGTCTGGTTTCGGGCCTATACACGAGATAAAGCACTCTTGCTAAATGTGACTGGCTGGGTAAAAAATAATGATGATGGGTCAGTTTCAGGGGAAGCTATCGGTACAATTGACAATATAGAGTTGTTGATTGAAAATTTAAAAAACGGTTCACCTAATTCATTTGTAAAGGATGTTGACGTTAAAGAAAACCCTATATCTCAAATTGTGGATGGTTTCGAAATAAAAACTTGATATTTTAGTGAGTTAACTTTGAAAATCGCGATTTGCCAAATAAATCCTATTCTCGGAAATTTTTCATACAACGGGAAAAAAATCCGTTCATTTTATGATAAAGCTGTCAAAATGGAGGCAGACCTTGTTGTATTTCCTGAGATGGCAGTTTGTGGTTATCCACCACAAGATTTGGTGTGGGAAAGCGGTTTTGTTTCAGCCTGTGAGGAATCAATAGATAAGTGTGCCTCTTTTTCATCTGTTCCCTTAATAATAGGTTATGTTCGACAGGAGAAACATCAGCTTTACAATAGCGCAGTTTTATGTGAAAATGGTAAAATATTGTTTGTCTATGATAAAATATTATTGCCAACCTATGATGTGTTTGATGAGGCACGATATTTTTCTAAAGGAAATAATACAAAAATCCCAAAGATTAATATTAATGGTGTTGAGAAAAAGATTGGAATTCAGATCTGTGAGGATGTCTGGGATGAGAAATATGATGTTAAGGTAACAGATGAGATGGTTGAAAATGGGGCCGAGGTCATTATAAATATTTCAGCATCGCCTTTTCATGATAGTCAGCTGGAGGAGCGTCAAAAGACAATTAAACAAAAAATCAATAAATGTAATGTCCCCTTCGTTTATTGCAATATGGTTGGGGGACAGGATGAGCTAATATTTGATGGAAACTCTTTTGCATATAATCACTGTGGTGACCTGATTAATATAGCTAAAGCGTTTGAGGAAGATCTAATCATCATAGACACTGGTTCAAAAATTGAAAAAAAGAATAGAAACTATTGCAGAGAGGAAACGCTCTATTTTGCGTTATGTCTTGGAGTTAGGGATTATTTTTTCAAAACAGGACATAAAAAATCTGTGCTAGGTTTGAGCGGAGGGATAGATTCATCATTGACCGCCTGTATTGCGGTTGATTCCCTTGGAAAGGACAATGTAATGGGTGTCGCTATGCCTTCTGAATTCTCTAGTGAACATAGTAAAACAGATGCACTCCAGTTAGCCCAAAATCTTGGGCTCTCTATAGAAACTATTGAAATAAAGAATATGGTTAATGAATCGTTAAAATGTCTTAGCCCATTATTTAAGGACAGCCCTAGCAACGTTGCTGAAGAAAATATTCAGGCCCGAATCAGAGGGCTGGTTCTTATGGCAATATCAAATAAATTTAACTGGTTGGTTTTGACCACGGGAAATAAAACCGAGCTTGCTCTAGGATATTGTACCCTTTACGGAGATATGAGTGGAGGCCTTGCAGCTATCTCCGATTTGTCTAAGCAGGATGTCTATGCCATATCTAGATGGGTTAATGATTCAGCAGGCTTCGAAAGAATCCCTGAAAATTCTCTAGAAAAACCACCCTCAGCTGAGCTAAGTCCCAACCAAGTAGACCCATTTGATTATGATATAGTCAGTCCCATGGTTGAATCTATAATTCAAGAAAAATTAAGTGTGAATAGATTGGTTGAAATTGGGAGCGATAGATCTGTGGTATCAGATATTGAAAAAAGGATACGGATTAATGAGTATTAACGGCGCCAGTCTGCTCCCTGACTTCGTGTTACATCCAAAGCTTAAGTAGTGGGAAGAAGATATCCAATCGTAAACCACTTTAAACCCCAATAGTACTGGAAAAATTTTCCTAATTCAAAATAATTGTTCCTCTAAATATATAATATAAATCACAATTAAACTTATTCAGTTATTATTTATATCTATATATATAACTGAAGTTGACTGAGTTTTATCTCCCCACATAGATAGCCACTATCTTTGGTATGTTTATTGTCATACAGTAGATATGGTAGTAGACATTAACTATTTTTTCAATTTTATTATAAATAATTAATAATTATGAATTTTATTATTAATTATTGTTCATTATTTATTTTTGATCAAAATTATTATCCTTTATAGAAAAATCATTATTATTAATTATATATCTTTATATTTATCAATACTTATGGTTTTTTGTGGAATATTAACTTTCAATAAAATTTATGAGAATTTCTGAATTAAAAATAATTAAAAAAAAAATTTATTAAAGATGAATAATGTTACGACCGATAAATAAAAATGACCAAAAGAATCTGGCGGGAGTACCGCTGGAATCTATAAAGTCAAATAAAAACAAATTAATCGGAGGAAAAAATGAATATTAAAGGTCAACTAAAAAAACTATTTACTGTAATAAGTATGAGCGGATTAATTTACTCTGCTACGGTAGAACTTGTCCCGTCAACCCTTCCAGTGGGTGCGTCGGACAGCTCACCGTTCATGCAGGCGATTACTATTACATTACAAAACAACGGTGCTGGATCTTGGGCAAACAATGAAGAGATCTATATTTATACACCATCAGAGATAGGTATCGCAGATCCAGATGAAGATAACAGCTACACAGATGGTGTATCTGTTTCTCTCTTATCAGCTGCTGCCTTAGGTGTTAGTGTATCAGCCGCTGATGCTGGGTCTATAACTTTAAAATTCGCTACAGGTGGCGCAATTGCGAACGGAGATAAATTTACGGTTATATTTCCTGTTAGCACTTCCGGTGCAACGGATGGTCAGACTGCAAATTACTCAATAACCTATAGCGCTGGTGATGAAGAGGTAGGCGGAGAGGCAGTTACAGCAACATTTGAACCATCCATATTAGAATATGTTTCCTGGCACGCAAAGTATACTGGTGGTGACGCAAGCAGTGCTCTGGGTGATGTACATCCCGCTGCTGCTTCTGCAGTTCTATCATCTGGTTTAACAGATTGGGTAGCTGAATTAGACGATGGCGGTGACTGTGTATGTAATAGCGATGATGAAGATACTGCTGGTAACGACGAATCAGATTATGATGATGATCAGGTTGCATGTGAAGCTGCAGCAGCTTCTGATCAAGGCACAGGTTTTTGCGTTTATACCGCCGAAACAGTCGATGGCGGTGATGGTGATGCGGATGAAGTTGTTAATGGTGATGATACAGATTTTGAAGGAATAACTTTAAATGAATCTGAAGGTGGAGATGAGATGGTGTTTTCACTTTGGTTCTCAACAAGTAGTGACCTAACACAGGTTAACGCTGCCAACGCAACATTGGTTGATAATGATAATACCGCTGGTGTGTGTACAGGTGCTGATGATGATAATGATGGTGGTACCGCTTACTCTCAGCCAACAACCCAAGCACTATGTTTAGATCCTGCTGGCGATGATGTTAGTGGTGATGGAGCTGATGTTGCAGGAACGTGGACCTCTTCCGGTACATATTCTGCCAACGAGAGCGGTACATTTGCTGCTATTCAGTTTGACCATGAGAACGTTAACAATGGTGCTGAATTAATTCAGGGAACTCTTTATTTTTATATTACATCTAACTGGACAGGAGCCTGGGCGCTGGGTTAGAGCGGTGCTGTGGTAATATCACATGAGCCGGTTATCTCTAACGCAGGGGTAGATTATGATAATGATGGTACTCTTGAGAACGCAAATACTGGACATGATGATAAAACAGATATGTATCTAGACTCAGATGTCAAAGGTTCAAACGTTATAGCTCTTGATGGAACCGCACCAAGCGGAGGAAATGATGTGGATAATATTGATATTATATTTTCTGTTACGGATGTTGATAGTGACCCAACTATAAGTATATTTATTGTAGATGATGGTGCAACCTGTGACTGTGGAGACGGAACATTATTAGTGGCAACAGATAATGATAATCAGACACAGTGCGAAGCTGCTGATGCATGCGACTCAGATGCTAATGCTGCAGGAGATGCTGCTGGTACATATACACTGCCGCTTGCTTCTCTTGTGACAGCTAAATATAGTGGTGCTTTGTCAGCTGGTACATCATATGAATACGATGTTTATACAGATGCAAGCACATACGAAGCTTCAGGAAGCTACTATGTGTATGTTCAGGCAACAGATGGCACAACAACCAACACATATCAGGTTGTGGACAAAACAGATAGTGAGGCATTTCAGGTTCACGTATCACACTTTCCTTACTTTAAGTTTACCGATGTTCATGGCTCAGATGCTCTTGCTTTTAATACCGGTCAAAAACAGTATCAGTACATTAGCTGGGCAGCCGATGATGTTGATGGTGACTTCTACGTAAACTCAACGAATGCTTCTGTTAAACTTTATGCCAGTGATCTGGGATATGATGTAGCCGTAGCTAGTTTAATAGCAGAAAGCGCTTTGTCTACTGATGCGACCGCTGATGCTGATGGAACAGTTTTGATCACAACCATTTCAGGGGATAGTGATGACCAGTCAGATAATGAATTTATGTGGGACGTCCGCAG
>CAZNQF010000007.1:22131-23789 GCA_964575125.1 uncultured bacterium | reverse complement strand
CCATCTCCATCTATATCTAAAACTGCTGGGGACGACTCAATCTGATTAAGGGTAAGAACTGGCCAATATTTTTGGAATAAACTAACATCAATATCTAATTGATAATCTCTTGAAAACTCTCCGACATTTCCATAGATATCAATATAATCTGATGTAACTGAGAAAGTAAATGGTACAAGACCTAAAGAAATATTAGTATCAAAATCCATTCCAATCTCGAATTCAACACCTTCCTGATTTCCAATCAATCCATCTACAATTAACTCTGCCTGATGTATTGTAACACTAGGATTATCCGTGTACAAAAAACCCACAACGTTGTTAGCTTCAATCTCAAGACTTTCATTCTCAATAGATAAAAGAACGTTTATCGATTCACCTGGATTTACAATCCCATCTGAATCATTATCTGAAATAATTTCGCTAAAGCTGCAGTTCAATGAAAACATATTATCCAATGAGATTCCCATCATAGAACCTTGAATAATCTGATCATTGTTCCAAGACTGTACCAACACAACTGATTTTAAATCTTCAATGTCCCAGTCAGGATCGAGCACAACAGAATTCTCAAACTGCCCAATATCTCCTGAATTATAAAGGTTAAAAGATAATTCGTTATAGCTTACTACTGATGAAAAATAATCATCATCCTGATTGCGAACTAAAATAAATAAAACTTTATTATTTACAGTAGATATGTTTCCTGTAACTTCAATAATTGCTTGAGTAATTAATTCCTCACCAATGGTCATGGTCATCAGATCTATATCAAGGGGACTATTGAAATTGATTAACTGGTTATATCTATTGAGATAAGTGCTGTACATATTTCCACCACCTCCGATACTATTAATAGTTCCTCCAAACTGAACATGAGGAATACCTGAAACCCCATACTGATTAGCTCTCATTCCATAGCTTGGGCTCTCATATTCACTGTTCCCCTGCCATATTAATGGAATAACATATGGCTGATTATTATGTAATTCTTGAACACCAGCACGGGCGTCAGGACAGTATGGTCACCACGTCTCAGTAAATACTTCTACTGTGACCCAATATTGGGTAGCAAAAAGATTTACTGTAAGAAAAAACAAACTTAAATAACGAACTAATGATAGAGTTTTCATGATTTAAATTCCTTATAATTTTAAATATACAGCGAACCAACTTACTTTAGTTTAAAATAATATTCAATCTCTGAATATTATTATATATCATAATTGTTAAATGAATTAAGGAATATAAGCTGAAGCGTATTTATTAATTCTGGGAGGAAAGTGTTATAAATCCATCTGCAACTGTTTTTAGCCAGTATCCTTTTCCAGGTAAAAGAACTTCTGCATTTTCGTATGAACTGGTAAATTCAAAAACCGTTCCAGGGATAATCAAATCATTCTCTGAAACTAATTCTTCAATTGCAATAGATTGTGAAACACCTCCAATTAAATTCCAGCCCTCCTGCAATTCTATGATCCACTCATTAATAACTGTTCCGATTAGCAAAACATTCCCAGGAGAATTAAATCGCAACCAATATCCTCTTCCTAATTCCAATTCTTGCTCTTGTAAGTAAGTTTCTTCAAAAGAAAACAAAGTCACCTCACTAGATTCAGGAAACAAAAATTCAAATTCCTGATTATCAACACCAACTG
>CAZNQF010000007.1:12440-22121 GCA_964575125.1 uncultured bacterium | reverse complement strand
CCGTATCTTGTGCGATATAAGGTTGAAATTGAGGTTTTTTATCACTACCCAAATTATTTGTCAAATTTATTTGATCGCTACCATCCGCATTCATTAGAAATATTTCATAATTACTATTTATGTAGGATTGGTACAATATTTGTGTACCATCAAGTGAATATTTAGGAGAGTAATCTCCGTCTGAGTTACTTGAAAGATAAATTAGATTACTACCATCTATCTCCATTGTATAAATACCATAATTCCCCTCCCGATTTGAAATGAAAATAATCTTAGAACCATCCAATGAGAATGATGGCTCTAGGTCACTCGAACCATTAACAGTAAGATTTACCTGATTTTCACCATTTACATCCATAATGTAAATTTCCTCATTACCATCTCGATTGGAAACAAAGATAAATTGATTACCATTTGGAGAACACAGTTGCATGAAATCATCCCCTGGAGAATTTGTTAAATTAGTTTGATTTTCACCATCTATTCCCATTATATAAATTTCAAAATTACCATCTCGATTGGTATTAAAGATTATTTGTTCACCATCTGGTAAAAATTGTGGAAGCTGGTCAACTGAAGAGTCATTTGTTAAATTGGTCTGATTCTCACCACTAAAATCCATTATATAAATTTCACTTTCTCCAACGTCACGATTTGCTTCAAAAACAATCTGATTACCATCAGAAGAAATATTTGGGGAATAATCTCCTCCCTCCTCCTGTGTTAAGTGGTAATTCCCCGTGCCATCTATGTTCATAATCTGAATTTCACCTATTCGGTGATGGTTAGAAACAAATACAATTTGGGAACCTGAAGGAGAAATTATCGGAAACCAGTTTTCATGAAAATTACTTGAAAGGTTTATCTGTTCAGTCCCATCAATATTCATGGTATATATTTCATCTATACCACTTCTATCTGAGATAAAAACAACTTTCTCTTGACCGAAAACAAATGAAGATACCAGTAATATATATAACCAAATCACCCGTTAGAATAAAGTGTGTTTTTACTTTAGAAAGACCATTTTTTTAACTTGAGAAAATTCTTCAGATTTAAATTCATAAAAATACATTCCAGCGCTCACCATACTACCAGATCTATCTAAACCATTCCAAATCACATTGTGAAAGCCTGTTTCTAACCTCTCACTGATCAAAGTGTTTATCATTTTACCGGAGAGGTCAAAGATTTTTAGTGTTACATCACTCTCATCTGGAAGATAGAATTGGATGTTTGTTGATGGGTTGAAAGGGTTTGGATAATTCTGCATCAGCTCAAACTTAGTTGGAAAATTATTTTCTTTTTCCAAAATAATTTCATCTATTTGAGAGCTAAATTCGATAGTGCCAGAGCTGGATAAAATATATTCATCTCCTGAAGATGGGTTTAGTAATTTCCAATCACCGGATTTATTTTCATCATTTTTGATATTATAGGAAAGTGTTATCGGATATTCCTGATTCTGTATCTTAATCTTTCCTCCATTTTCAACAACCCTCATATCTCCATCAAACCGTACATCAAAAGCACCCAAAGGGGGTAACGGAGGAAGGCTATAACTCAATAAGTTATTGTCCGGTATCTTTATACCAAAATGCAAGGTGCTTTCATTACCTTTTTCATTTTTGAAATGGAATACATTCCCATTTTCTAAATCTAAATTATTATTGAAAACAGTTCTCTGATTACCTTCATCTGAAATAGTTATAATTCCATCTGAATTTGATCGAACCCAATATGCTTTACCTGGTCGCAATTGATCCGCTATCACATAATTCATTTCCCAACCATAAATAGTACCGGGAATAATGATGTTCTGAATATCCTGAATATTATTTACAAATGTTGAAGTTGAAATTCCCGATATTAAGTTCCATCCTTCGTTAAGGGACACCAATACCTCATTAAACGGAATTCCTGACATTGAGCTAGTTCCAGAGCTTGGAAATCTTAGCCAGTATCCAATCCCTGGAACCAGTTCATTTTCTACTGTATATCCAACAGCAAATGAGTAAAGCGTTCCCTCAATCGCCTCAGGAAAAATTAATTCATAATTGGAGTTTTCTACTTCAAGTGGAAGTCCAACAAGATTCCAAGCCTGAAAGTTTGGAATTGTCATATCAATCTCACTCTGACCCTCAATTTGAACCAATTCATTTCTTTGATAATTTACATAGTAAATATTTTGGTTTGGACCTACCACCAAACCCATAAGGTTATTTATATATCCCGTTTCAAAACGACCAATTTCTATTGGAGTATCTACTGAAATATTATAAATAATAATTTCACCCGTTTCAAAATCTCCTACAATCAATCTGTCATCCCCATCTTCGCCTTTGTAAATATCAATTCCAGATGGTTTTTGCAAGCCTGTGTTTATAACTACCTCCCACTCTGCATTTTCCATCATACGATATTGCGCTAATGGTTCACCATAGGGAGATAAATTGTAGGCAAATTCTCCAGAGTTCACATTAAACCTTATAATTCTTGAATTACCCGTATCAGCTATATAAAGCCAACCAGCTGTTTCATCCAAAACCATATGACTTGATATCCCAGGCTCCCTTGAAACTGCCACCTCTCCATACCGCCAGATTCTTCCATCTGAGTGATCATCACCACCGTATTGGTGTGGATTATAAAAATCATATCTAACAATAGCAGAGTGAAATCCATCAAAAACCCAATAAATATTTCCCTCTCCAGCATATTCAATACCAACGCCGTAGGGACTCTGATGAAGCATATCAAGGTGGCTTCCCAAAAGAGGTCCATTTTGATTCACCATAGCATAAATATCTAAATCTGCATCCCAGAGGGTGGGTCCCGCAAAATAACCATTTGAGTTATTATTTCCATCCTGACAATCAATTGTATTTGCAAAATATCCCTGGTTATCAAATGACATAGAGCTAGCGGTATTCATAAAGTGACCTGAAAAAGCATCTTTCCGATATTCTGAAGTTTGCTCTGGAAGACCTGTATTAAAGAAGAGTACATTGCTCCCTCCAGCGGACGCCATCATTCCATACACATCACCATTATCAGCATCCAAAACTTCCCAGGATGTTTCCCCTCCGTAATTGTCTGTAAGAATTGTTATAGTTAGCTCTACCTCATTCGCAGCGCAACCATCATTACATGTCCCCACACTAAAGGTTGTTGATTCCTGAGAGCCAAAGTTTCCCCCTGATGCAACGGTTGTACCACATACATCCACATCGTAAGAACCAATTCCGTAGCTACAGCAAATACCATCTCCATAAGCATCATAAATAGTAAAGGTTACATTGCTGTTTTGTGCAACACATACATTTTCTATATATTGGGTATTACTGCTGTAAGGCGTACCACCTTGATTCAATACCCAGAGCTCATTTTCCCTTGTAGGATGAAAATCTAAATCTCTTGGTTCAATTATTTGATCAGAACTATTACCCACTACTGTGAATGTATTGCTTCCGGTTAGAAAAGCATCAATGGGGTTCTGTGCAATGCCGATTGATGAAAATAAAAGAAATAATGATAGATAATATTTTTTCATATTGTTTTGTACCTTTTTATAGAATTAAAAATTATAGATGGTTTAATATAGTGATTAACATCTGTTATTGGCAAGTTGAATAAATAGTTTTAGTATGCTCTTCCCAACGTAAATCCTAAATAATTTGAAATCATATCTACAGATTTATTTTTCCAATTTTCTTTGGCAAAAGAAAATGGTAATTTAAATTCTGCAACTTCCCAAATAAGAGAGATTGAAAACATTTTATCTGTTTGAAGATTAGAATATTTTCCGATTCCGTACCAAAACATAAAATGGCCTAAGGTATATAAATTAATAGCATCTTCCCAGCTAACTTCTTTCTGTTTCATTATTTCACAATCAATATAATCTAATCCCATATGGATGAGTAACCCCGTTCCTATATCTTTTGAGCGGTTTGGAATAGCAATTACACTGTATGCCAAAATTGCCCAATCAGAATGTAAAGGATGAAAATTGATACTACACCTTTTGGAATTATAAATAGGATTTGAAATGATATGATCAAGATCTACTAGATTTGCATATAAATAAGTCAGTGCTGTACTATTCCACTTTTTCTCTGGATTTATTAAATAAGATATAGATATAGGTATTAAAATATGTGAAGCTAAATGAAATTGAGATTGATAATTTGCACAAAGAGAATCCGGACACAGAGACCCACTTTTTTCTTGAGAAAATAAATTGATACTCAAGAATAATAAAGTTAGATACTTATACAAAAATAATGTGTAATATTATAACTGTACTATAAAAAATGATAACAACAAGGTTCAAACAATTTGTCACAAATTTTGATTTCCAAAAGAACGTTCGGATAGTATAAAGCACCCAAGAAGTACTTATTTTATTGTTTTAAGCGGTAAACACACCCTTCAATAGTTTTTAAGAATTTTGTAACCTGAGATTTAGTATGAAATAAATCCTCAATTGGTTCAAATGTATCCACAGGATACATTTCTGTATCATATTCAATTAAAAAATTTGATTCAAGTTTAACCACCATATCCCGTAACACCATTTTAGGTATATCCTTATTCCGCAAAAAATTAATCTGTAGATTAATATCACCCTCAGAATTGATATGAAAAAGAGGAAGTAAACCGACATCAGATGTACATCTAAAGGTCATTGTTCCATGGTCTGCACCACGTCCCCAAGATAAATTATCTGAATGATTTTCTGAAAATTTTATAATTTCTTTTGTGGTTTTTACAACTTCACGACTGCAATTACTTTCAAGATCTACTATAAACTTATCTTTATTCCATTTTGGCATACAGAGTATAATTCCCCCTTAAAATTTGTAATTTCGTAATCAACTGTGATGAGGAATTTACAACTTTTTCCTTTTTTCTATTTATAAAAAAAATAGCCCTCGAAAACAACGAGGGCTATTTTATTTTATTCTGTGATTAAACAGAAGAAATTACATCATTCCGCCCATTCCGCCCATTCCGCCCATGTCACCACCTGGTGGCATTGGCATTGGAGGATCTTTCTCCGGTATTTCGGTAACGGCAGCTTCTGTGGTCAAGAGCAATCCCGCAATGGATGCTGCATTTTCAGTAGCAACCCTTGTAACCTTTGTTGGATCTATTATCCCTGTTTTGAACATATTCACATATTTTTCATCTCTTGCGTCAAATCCATAATCATCTTTGCCTTCTCTCACCGCCTGCACAACAATGGATGCTTCCAAACCAGCATTATTTACAATCTGACGAATAGGTTCTTCCAGAGCTCGGCGCACAATATTGACACCAACCTGCTGATTATCACTCACCTTTAAACCATCAAGAGCTGAAACTGCTCTTAAAAGAGCAACTCCGCCTCCAGGGACAATTCCCTCCTCCACAGCAGCACGGGTAGCGTGAAGTGCATCTTCGACCCTTGCTTTCTTTTCTTTCATTTCAACTTCAGTTGGAGCACCAACATTTAATACTGCAACCCCACCGGAAAGTTTTGCTAATCGTTCCTGAAGTTTTTCTTTATCATAGTCAGAAGTGGTTTTTTCAATCTGTACATTGATCTCTTTGATTCTAGCTTTAATTGCACTTTTCTCACCATTTCCATCCACGATTGTTGTATTATCTTTGTCTGAAACAACTCTCTTACAGGACCCAAGATAATCTAAGGTTGCATTTTCCAACTTATATCCAGCATCTTCTGATATAACCGTACCACCAGTCAAAACAGCAATATCTTCAAGCATAGCTTTACGTCTATCACCGAAGCCAGGAGCTTTTACAGCCAGAACCTTAAACGTTCCGCGCAATTTATTCACGACCAGTGTTGCCAATGCTTCACCTTCTATATCCTCAGCGATAATGACAACCGGCTTACCGGTTTGAACTACTTTCTCCAATAATGGAAGGAGGTCTTTCATATTACTGATTTTTTTGTCATGAATTAAGATATATGGATCATCCATTTCAGCATCCATGGATTCAGAATTGGTTACAAAATAAGGGGATAAATATCCTCTATCAAATTGCATACCTTCTACTGTTTCCAAATATGTATCTGCGGTTTTGCTTTCTTCAACCGTGATAACACCATCTTTACCCACCTTTTCCATTGCTTCTGCAATTTTATCACCAATCTCTGTATCACCATTTGCTGATATACTTGCAACCTGTGCTATTTGGGTGGAATCGGGGAGATCCTTACTTTGTCCACGTAAATGTTCTACCACAGTATCTGTTGCAGCATCAATCCCTCGTTTAATTGACATTGGATTTGCACCTGCTGTTACATTCTTTAATCCTTCAGTAACAATCGCCTGCGCAAGGACTGTAGCGGTTGTGGTACCATCACCTGCAATATCAGAGGTTTTAGATGCAACCTCTTTTACCATTTGTGCACCAACATTTTCTAAAGCATTTTCTAATTCAATTTCCTTGGCAACTGTCACACCATCCTTGGTGATCGTGGGTGCCCCGAATTTCTTTTCTATCACTACATTCCGTCCTTTTGGTCCCAAGGTGACCTTTACAGCATTTGCCAATGCGTCCACACCATTTTTTAGGGATTGTCGTGCTACGGAATCATAGGAAATTTCTTTCGCCATTTTATTGTTCTCCTTTTAAATTATTGCGAGAATATCGCTTTCACGCATGATCATGTAATCATTACCGTCAACTGTAATATCTGATCCAGAATATTTTCCAAACAACACTTTGTCATTTGTTTTAACGGTCATTTTTACTATTGTACCGGAGTCAGATGATTTTCCAGGGCCAACAGCAACAACGGTCCCCTGCTGGGGTTTTTCCTGAGCCGTATCAGGTAAAATGATACCTCCGGAAGATACTTCTTCTGCCGGAGCAGCTTCTACCACAACACGGTCGGACAGTGGTTTAATACTTAAAGCCATATATTTTCTCTCCTTAATATTAGATTAAACTTCGATTATTCTGCTTAAAAGCAGCGCTGAAGTTATATAAAACTTTTAAAAAGTAAAAAGAAAAATTAGCACTTTGATGCTGAGTGTGCTAAAAAATATAAATAAAACAAATATTTAGGAACTATTTCCCTGTACTTCCAAAGCCTCCTGTACCTCTTGTCGTCTCAGATAATTTATTTACCAGCTTAAAATGGATGGGTGAACCATTCATAGCAACCAATTGAAATAATCGCTGTCCTGGAGTGACCTTAAAGGGTTCAGATCTAATATTATCAACGGCACCAATTAATTCTCCTCGATAACCGGGATCAATTAAACCAACAGAATTTGCTAATCTCAAAGGTGTTTTTGAGATGCTGGACCGAGGCAAAAGGAAATAAGGTAAATTTTCTTCGTTTTCACATGCAATTTGCAGATGAAGTTTTGCAGTTTTACCTGGTTCAATTAGCTGTTCGTGTATGATAAATAAATCTAACCCTGCATCTCCATCATGAAAATTTCCATGATTTTCATACAAGGTCTTCACCTCTAAAGAAAACGGTTTGATCTTCAAATTCATATTGAAGCTCCCCTATAAATGTAAAATGCTGTAATAATCCACCCCACAATAAAAGATAATCCACCAATAGGAGTGACAGCTCCAAACCATTTGATTCCGGTGATAGCTAAAATATACAAACTTCCCGAGAATAAAATAATCCCTATCAAAAATAAGTAAAATGGAATTTGAAGTGGTATAGATGGAAAATGGAATGATAAAAGACCAATAATGATGATTCCTATTGAATGAAAAAATTGATATTTCACTCCCGTGTCAAAAATCTCTAGATATTCCGGAGTTAATTTATTTTTTAATCCATGAGAACCAAAAGCACCCAAAACAATGGTGATGGCCGCTAATATTAATCCTGTTACAATAAACTGTTTCATAAAAAAATATTGAGATATTTATTGCAAAAATCAGGTTTTACTTTCATTGAAATTTTCAAAGATTAGATGTATGAATATATTAAGATAACGAGAACAAAAATTAATATTGATTTAATATAGTGGCATAAATAATTTTGAAACATATTTTTTCTATTTGTAAGATATATCCAGTATTTTTGATTAGGGCTTAATAATCCAGTCTGCATTGTATACATCCACAAAAGCAGGTGCAACTCTGTCTATTACTCTATTACCTGAGAGAGTGAATAGAAAACCGACATAGCTTGAATCAGTATTGTAATTTCTGCTGTTAAATTCTGTTTTACCGTACCGTTTACCAATTGAAACCATCTCAAATTTTAAAAATTTATTTCGTTTCATATCAAAAGTTGCTTTGCCAATAATTTTAGTTCTCATCCCATGATCAAGCTCGTAATCAGGCGCCCAATCGTTATCTCCTAGCAACCAATCTCCTTTTGCCTTAGCAACTGAATGTCCAAAAATTTAGATTTCAACAAATGATTCATGCAAATCTATAATCTCAATATTTATTTGTGATTTTTTTAATTCTTGTGGTGCAAAGGGTAACGTTTGACCACGAACATTATCTACCATATGAAAACAAAACAGACGATTTGCAAGTTTTTTTGGAAGCTCATAGATTTCTCCCTTTTTTGGGTCAACAGGAATCCACTCTCTAGATTCAAATTTATTAAACCAAACATAATCCATATTCCAGCGGTCACTTCTCTCATCCTGATTTGGTGGATCAGTAAATAGATCTGCATTGAACGAGGTTAAAACAAGTCCATTTTCTGGAAAACTATTTTCCCAGCGATGAAATACATTCATTTTAAAATCAGGGATAAATTGTATATCTGATTTTGTTAAATCATTCCATTTCTCTAATCCAGATTCAATGGTTTGCAAAACATCATCTGCATTTAATGAATTGATTGAACTCATTAGCTCTCCGTTAGGAGTGCAAACATAAATGCCCTGACGTGTTGTTCCTTCTCCTTGATAGTGACCTAAATTTGCCATTTTCTGAAACATGCTCGCGTCTTTATCTTTTCCTCGCTGCAATCTCCATACTTCATCAGCGGCAGGTATAAACTGTTTTGAAATTTTGATGATTCGAGGAGCTGACCAAACGGACCTCCGGCCCGAAACACCGTTATTTCATGTGCACCCAAGAGGATGACCATTCATAACCCAGAGAAGGAGTGGTTTATTTTGGACATTAGCTTCTATCATTCCAGCTCTAAAGGAATCCTTCCAGGGTATATTTCTCCATAAGAGCTCGCTATCCGTTGGTTTAATATAATCACGCCATACATTATAGTTCTTATCAGTAAGGTTAAATGGCTCTGGTTGAAGATTACACCCAAAAATGAGAAAGAATAAGATAAATATTATTTTCATACCCGCTACCACCAACTATTTAGACTAAAGTTCTAAAGATACGCATCCTGAAAACTCTTCCCAGCATTTTCAAAAACAAGTAATAATATTTTTCATCATTAAATATGGAATTAATAAATATAGGATAGAATCCCTGATTAAATAATACATAAAAAATGCAAATACAAAAACCCATCCTTTCTTTTTTAATAAGAGTTTAAATCCGCCCTTTCTGCGAATTTCTCCCCACTCTAAAATAAATTTTGGTTTATAAAATGACATATAGCTCCTTTTTGATTGTTACTCTTCCTTAAATCAAATATTCTTACGAATCAATCTTCTGTTCTTTCTCATATCGTTTAATTAGGGCCTTTAATGT
>CAZNQF010000007.1:11671-12430 GCA_964575125.1 uncultured bacterium | reverse complement strand
CTAAATTTTTCCCTTTGTAATATAGGTGTCCTGAACCATTTCCAAATGCAATACCCAGATCGGTGTGGGTAGCTTCCCCAGGCCCATTAACAGCGCAACCCATTAGAGCTATGGACATGGGAGTTTCTACATTTTTTAATTCCTCCTCCATATCTCCAGCAATTTTAAATAAATCTACCTCAAGTCTTCCGCATGTAGGGCAAGCAACAATTGTCGCACCTCGTGAAGCAAGCCCCAAAGATTTCAATATTTCATATCCCACATGGACCTCTTCCACCGGATCATCTGTCAAACTTACTCGTATTGTATCTCCGATTCCATCCAATAATAAAGAACCAATTCCTAAAGAAGACTTTATGGACCCGGAGCGGGTGGGGCCAGCCTCTGTGACGCCTAAATGAAGAGGATAATCAAATTGTTCAGCAAACAATTTATAAGATGCAATCATAAGGTTTACATCAGAGGCTTTCAATGAAACAATGATATCTGTAAAATCATGCTCTTGACAAATTGCGATATGCCTTGAAGCAGACTCTACCATAGCTTGGGGAGTAGGATATCCATATTTTTCGATGAGATCCTTTTCTAAGCTTCCTGCATTTACACCTATTCGTATAGGCAGTGCAGCGCTTTTTACTTTTTCCAACACCTCCCTTACCTTTTCTTTTCCACCGATATTACCAGGATTGATCCTAATTTTATCTGCTCCCGCGTCCACGGATTCAAGTGCCATCCGATAATAAAAATGTATATCTGCAA
>CAZNQF010000007.1:2028-11661 GCA_964575125.1 uncultured bacterium | reverse complement strand
GGCACGTTCATTCTTTTTTTTATCTCAGAAAGAGCTTTCGCTGCTTTTTTATCCGGAACGGTAATTCTAATAATTTGACATCCAGATTCTTCCAAACGTTCCACCTCTTTCAATGTAGCTTTCAAATCATGGGTTTTTGTCGTCGTCATGGATTGTACTGGAATGGGTTCTCCACCTCCAATTGGAACAGAGCCAACCATTACTTTCTTTGTCATTTTTCGTTTAATCATCTCATTCATGATGCAAATTTACGGATTGTAATTTTGATAATTACTTATAAAGTGACCTACAATTAATTAAATTGCATTTTTTTATTTTTTATCCAAAATTATTTTCGCATCTTCAATTGCAGAAGAATAATTATTTAAATCAACACACCTTTTATATGATTTATTAGCATTCTCACTATCATTATTGATATCGTGAATCTTACCTTTTAATAATAGCGCATGGGATAAAATAATGTCCAACTCAGCATGATATTCCATTATTGATTTATCAATAAAAAATAGTGCAGTGTCAAACTCCCGTTTTAGAAAATAAAACTGAGATTTTTCATAATTTAAATAACTTTCGTACCATTTTTTTTGAATCGGGGTTAAGGTATAAATAGCTTTCTCAAGTAAAAAAATTCTTTTCTCTGCAGTATCCAACTCTCCTGATTTGATTAAACATTCAAGCAACATAATATTGAAAAAGAAATTATTTGGATAGCGCTCACCTAGATCTAGACTGATTTGTTTTGAAGTCTCTATATCCCTTTCAACCCATAAATACAAAAATGCAAGGATCTTTTTTGCTTCAATGCTGGAGAATTCTCCCTTTTCAGCGGCTATACTAATTTTTTTTAATCCGGATTCTTTTGTCGCATCTAGCCCAAATAGTCGGGCAGCCCACTGAACAAATCCTGGATTGAGTCCTGCATAATATTCAACAATACCTATTGGGAGTTTTGCATCAGCCATTTCAGGATACTCTTTCTCAATCTCTCTAATTATTCTGAATCCCCTGAACGCATTTATAAAAGTTGAAAACCATTGTTTTTTTCCAAGACTAATCCTGGCTTTTAACCCGATCGCAGACCCATAATAAAGTTTATACTCTGGAACATCTTTATATTTTTTAGATAAGATTTTTAAAACAGGTATTATTTCATTTAAATCCCCTTCCAAGCGCTCATAAGATTTTTCAACCGAATACTGAGATTCACTTTCCAGCATTCTTGATGCCGCCCAGGTAAAATGAATTCGCGGATTATTTGGAAATAAATCTCTTCCCTCTGTCAATAAGTGGACTGCTTCCGCGGGTTTATAATTGTAAAATAAATCTATGCTTTTTTTAACTAGATCATCACCAGAAAAATCAATCGCACAAAGATATCTTATAAAAAATAAAAAAAATATTATTATTTTTATGCTAAAAGTTTTTATTCTAAGCAAGATTAAAATATATCTTTAAAAAAAATGCATTTTTTACTTTCAACTAATTGCTTTTACTTAATTAAGTTGAGCAATGACCTAAATTGGTCACCTTTTGCAATTTTTTGGATTTCAAATAAAAACAATTCTACCGAAGTGAGGGAAGCACCCTCAGTACACATTTTTTGTAGTCCTATATTATGATTCAGTTCCTTTCTGGATGATACAGCATCAGCGACAATTTGAACTTTTTTTCCAGAAGAAAGAAGGTCCCTAGCGGTCTGATAGATACAAACATGGGTTTCGATGCCGCACAAGATAATTTCATCGGCATTTGTTTTAGCAAGAAAGGAATTATATTCTTTTGAGGCACCACAACTAAAAACATTTTTTATAATTGGGGATCTATTTCCCATTAATTGTTTTAAATCAGAAACTGTTGGACCTAACTTATTTGGTAATTGTTCCATCCAGATAACAGCTATATCTAAGATATTAGCTCCCTTCAAAAGGATAGCTAAATTTTCTAGAAGCTCATCTTTTTTGTAAATTTGAGAAAATAATTTCTCCTGTACATCTATTAAAGTGATTACCTTATTCATTTAAAAAAATATTTTTACAACTTTTCACTATAAATTTGTTTCCAATTATGAATGTCTTCTCCTGTTTCAACAAAAGAAATTTGATTAAATTTTATAATTTTAGGTATAGATATATTAGAACTGATTTTATTGTTTTTACTAGGGCTTAATTTTTTATACATAATGCTCAAGTGTGGGTAGAACTGATAAGTTTCATTATAGTTAATTATATTAGATAAGTTTTGTTGAAATTCTAAAATAAGTTCATCCATTTTAAACTGTATATAGAGCGATTTAAACAACAAATCTTCACTTTGAATACCTGTGACCTGTAACTCAATACAACTTTGTTTCGAACAAAATTTTTTTAAATTTTTACTTATTTTATTTTTATCATCACAAACTTTGGTTAACAGAGTACAGTGAGGTAAAAAATTGGGTGAACCATTATCTTCGGATAATTGATTTATTATTTTTTGAAGGGTTAATAACTGTTCCTGAACAGGAATCAACCAAAGTGAACCGTATGATTTTATACCCTTAAGAATTTGTTTCCATTTTACCATATATTTCAGATAAAGTTTTTTTTGATACCTTTTTGGCCCCTGGATAGATATTCCACTTTTTAATCCTTTTCTTAATGTATCTTTTTGCTGAGCTTAATTCCATCTTTGTAAGTGGGTCATTATTAGTGAACTCCAACATTTTTTCCAATTCATTTTTCCCACCATATTTACAAATAATCTCAAGCGCTTCCCAGCGAACTCTATAGTTTGGATCTTCAATAAAATGTGTCATTTTGTCTAAAATGGTTGGATGTTTTTTAATATATTTTTCAAGCCCCCTAACTGCGTTAGGCCTTGCGCTCCAGGTTGTGCCTCCATATGAGGACAGCTCAAGAAGTCGCTCATAGTTTGAATCTGATTCTATTTCAGATAATTTATCAATAGCTGATTTTATTACAATATCATTGTGAGATTCTCTCTCTAAAATAAATTCAATTAAACTCATAAGAGAGTCTTTGTTAGACTTTGACAAGGAATTCACTGCGGACCTAACTATATATTCATTTTGCTCTTTTAAAACAATTTCAATTAAAAATTTGGTTGTGCTTTCATTCTTCGAATACTTCAATATCTTAACAATCTCACTTCTTACTCTGTCATCCAATTCACTTTTAAATAACGATATTAATATTGCATCTTTATTTTTTAATTTTAATTTTGATAATGCGGACGCACTCTCTTTTCTTACTCCCCAGAACTCATCTGTTTCCAGAGAATAAAGAAGAGATTTCGAGTAGACATTCGACAAACTTTTCTTCCCCATTTGTTCCGCAGCCCAAATTCTATCATTGACATTTGGCGCGTTGAATAATTGGTATGTCAATTCATTATCTGATTTTTTATGTTTAATAAATTTTGGGATTTGAAATCCTTCATCAAATACAACCATATTTGGTTTTTCAGAAGGAAAGAAAAATTCCTGTTTTACTTGTGTTAATTCATCACTAAATCGTTGAACCTCTCCATCATCGATTAACACTGTAAATGGAAGCCGAAAAACAGATGATTGGGTCACATCCTGAGTTTGTTCAACTGTAATAGTTGTTCCGCTTCTTTTCCTGCTAAATTGGTGGGAAACTTTTAATTTTGGTAACCCTTGTGTGTACACCCACTGATCAAAAAACCAATACAAATTTTTTCCTGTCGTTTCTTCCAGCGCCTTTTTAAGGTCATAGGATTCAACATTCTTGTAGGCATTTTCTTTTGTATAATGTTGTAGACCTTTTTGAAAGGGTTCATCTCCAAGAACATCTCTCAATAAATCCATTACAACAGCTCCTTTAGCGTAGACATTACCATCGAAGAGATCATTTGAATCTTCGTAATTAAAAAATACCATGGGCTTATTTTTATATGATGCATACCTAGCTGATCGGATTTCTCTTAATCGGTAATATTCCTTTTCGTGATATCCATATTTATGTTCCATCCAAACAAACTCCATAAAGGATGTTATACCCTCATTTAACCAAATATTTGCCCAATTCCTTGTCGTTATAAGATCACCATACCACTGGTGAGCCAGCTCGTGAGCAACTAATCCTTCGCTTGAATGGTTTGGAACAGCTGATTCAGGATGCATCGTGCGATCGGCCATGTGTGATAAAGTGATATTTTCCATTCCTCCCCACATAAAGTCTTCAACTATTATTTGATCATATTTCTCATAGGGATAAGAAAAACCTGTATAATCATTAAATACAGTAAGCATTTCTGGTGTATCACCAAATGACCTTAAAGCATCATATCGATCATGCTCAGGATATACCCAATAAGAAATAGAAACCGGATTTTTCTCTTCATTTATTTGTTAATATTCTCCAACTACAAATGATATTAAATAGCTCACCATTGGGAAAGATTCCTTCCAGTGAAATCTACGTTTTCCGTTTAATTTAGATTCACTAATTAGTGCGCCGTTTGAGACAGCTACAAAGGGGTTATCTACTGTAATGATGCATTCGAAAGTGGCTTTATCATTGGGATAATCATAAATGGGAACCCAGTGTTGGTTGTCCATTTGTTCCCCCTGTGTCCAGGCCTGAAAATGTTTTCGGGGATACGCTGAATCTGGCTGCACAAAATAACAGCCCAGCTTGGGTGTTGCAATATAATCAATGGAAACTGAGATTTCTTGACCATAGGTATAATATTTCCCAAAGTTTATGGTTAGAAAATCAGGGGTCTTTTCAAAAGTATTAATTTTCTCTCCATTTACAGCAACAGAAAGAATATCAGTATCTTTTGAATTAAGTAGAATTGAATCTGCTTTGTTTGCCAAGATTAATAGTTTATGCGTAACCTTTCCTTCAACATATTTATCTTGTAAATTAACATAAATATCTATGATATAATGCTTCATATCATAGGACCGGTCAGGTGTGGTATGAAATGTTTTCTCACCCCTTACTAAAACAAAAAAAATAATTAATATAAATAAATATTTTATTTGATTCATAACTGAAATATCCTATAATAACAAAAAATAGTTGTAATGAAATTGTCGCTCGAATTAATAATTAATTCGTACATTTACAAACGTGAATTTCTTTGTACTTATTAATTACAAGCTATAAATAATTTTTTTATATTTTTGGAGCGGAAAATTGGGGTTTACTCTCTTATCTCTATTAACTTTTAGAACACATATCTATGTCAGAACGATTAAAACAAAATTTTATTAATCAAACGGCTGAAATTGGAATAATCGGATTGGGATATGTGGGCCTTCCCCTAGCATGTGAATTTGGATATGCAGGATTCAATGTTACAGGAATTGACATTGATGAAAAGAGGGTAGATTTATTAAATGAGGGAACAAACTATATCAGTGATGTTAACGATGAGAAATTCTCGGTCTTAGTTAAATCGGGTAAATTTAGAGCATCTACAGATTTCTCATGTATAAAAAATCTGGATGCGATTTCTATTTGTGTACCAACGCCATTAAATAAACTTAAAGATCCAGATGTTTCCTATATTAGTAAGGCCTTATCAAAAATTTCCAAATACCTTCATAAAGATTTACTCATCGTTTTGGAAAGTACAACCTACCCCGGAACAACCCGGGAGATGGTTTTGCCAAAATTAAAATCATTAGAATTTGAAATAGGAAAAGATTTATTTCTGTGTTTTTCTCCGGAACGTGTTGACCCTGGAAATAAAAATTATACTATTTCAAATACTCCTAAGGTTATTGGAGGGATAACCAAACAATGTACGGCCCTAGGGCAATCCCTATACAGCCAAATAGTAAATGATGTTGTGTCTGTCTCGTCACCTGAAACTGCTGAGATGGTAAAGCTACTTGAAAACACATTCAGATCTATAAATATTGGATTGGCTAATGAAGTTGCAATTATGTGTGAGAAGTTAGGTGTGGATGCTTGGGAAGTAATTGATGCCGCTAGCACAAAACCATTTGGGTTTATGAAATTTACGCCGGGCCCAGGACTTGGAGGGCACTGCATACCTGTTGACCCTCACTACTTAGCTTGGAAAATGAGAACATTAGATTACAGAGCCCGATTCATTGAACTTGCCAGTGAGGTTAACACTGAGATGCCACAACATATTGTAAACCTAGCTAGCAGGGGATTAAATAAATATCAAAAATCAATCAGAGGTAGTAAGATTCTACTAATCGGATTGGCATATAAAAAAGATATCGATGATGTACGAGAGTCACCCTCCATTGATGTTATGCGTATATTGGAACATGAAGGTGCTCAGGTATACTTTTATGATCCATATGTTTCTCAAATCAAATGGGAAACTGAAATGAAAACCGGTTTAGACTCCTTAAAAGAGCTAGACACATATGA
The DNA here is from genome assembly GCA_964575125.1 of uncultured bacterium. GTDB lineage: Bacteria > Fidelibacterota > Marinisomatia > Marinisomatales > AB-629-J13 > AB-629-J13. The sequence continues at coordinate 5,272 of CAZNQF010000007.1, read as the reverse complement.
TCTAGCTATCATTTTAACTGACCACTCCAATGTACAATATGATTTTTTGTCAGAAAATTGTAAACTAATACTTGACACAAGGAATGTTTTAAAAAATAATCTAAAAAATAACGTAATTAGGCTTGGTGTAGGAGATATAAACAAACACTAAAAAAAATAAAAATTTTTAAGTAAATATATAAAGATTATTTTGTAAAATACCGATAAATTTGGGTAGGATCGCGTCATAAAAGTTAGGAACTGAGGTGTGGATAACTGTATCTTGTCGTTATTATGTATAATTCAAAAGTGAATTATTGACGTGAAAGGTAATTAAAAAATTTTAAAACTATAGCGTGAGGTAAATATGAAGGGTCTGTCTTCAAAAATAGTAATGATTTGTTTATCACTAACGTTGATCGGATTGGTCAGCGCACAGAGTGAAAATTATCGGTCGTGGAAACATGAGCTACAGGACCTGCTTGAATTGGAACAAACAGGTAAAGCTGACAAGGAGACATATGAGGAATTAGTCGTATATCTGCAAGAGATCGAATATAAGTAAGAACAATTAGAAAAAAGATACTACGGATTGGGAGGATACCTTGGATTTCAACTTTATTTGGATTACAACCAAGAGTGGCTCCTAGAATTGCTCAGATATGATGAGGAAGATGAGGAGTATGAGGAAGATCTAGAAGAAATCGAAGCCGAAGAAGAGGGCATCCTTGAGGAAGAGATTGAGGAAGAAGAATATCTTGACTTTTTAGATGAGAATGAGGAAGAGGAAGAGGAATTTGATTTTGAAGAAACAGATATAGATATTAGCAGGTCTCCTAGCTTTGGTGACCTTGGAATTGGTGGTCTGGGTGAGGTTAGTTTCAATCTCCATTCAGTTGGCCTTGATGTTGGGATGTATGGTCCTTCTATGAGCTATTGGAACAATGATTTTATTAAGGATTCTTTCGTAAACAGGTCAACTGGTAATGGTCAGACAATGAGTAAATTTTCAACGGGCCCTCTGTTTCAGGGGAGTGCTACCTTTAAACTTGGATCAAAGTTGAGGATCTCTCTGAGTGGAGGAATGTGGTCAGGCTCAGCTAAAGCAGAAAATTTGAAAGTAGTAGGCTCTACATATACTATTTATGCAGATGAATATGATGAGAATGAAAATTTAATATTTGGAGTTGGAGGTAATAATACTCAGTGCACAGACACTGGATGCGAGTCTTATAGTACAATTTATTCAAATTATTCTATGACTAAGGATATTGAGGTTTCCATGGTTCCCCTTACTGTGATGTTGGGTTACGAGATTTCCAACGGATTCTATGTTGGTGCTGGATTGGGAACAAATAGGGTTACACAAAAAATTAAAGATAATTATCTTGACCCTGACCCTGCTAGAGATTCTGATGGAAATTTGATACTTGACCCTGCTACCGGCGAAAACACCTATAGCTCTGTTTCAAATGAAAAAGAATTTAAAGGTAATGGAAGCAGAACAATCTTATGTGCAGGGTATGAGATACCTTTGGGGCCCTTAGAGGTTGGTGTCCAGGCCCAATATGTTTTAGGAAATTATGTTCAGGAAGTTTCTGACGCTAATTTTGCTTCAGATAGGGACAACGGTACGGATGGAATCAGCTTGCTAGTTAACTTCGGATACTTATTTGGTGAATGAAGCTATGTTTTCAAGCTGCAGGAATTTTAATATCAATATCATTTTTATTTTCAAAGGATAGCTTAAAGCAATCAATAACTGATATAGGATTTGAGAATGTCTACACCGAAACAAAAAATAATATTTCAATTTTTGTATATGAAAATAGTCTATATCGTTCAGAGTTAACCGCTATGAGTAATTTGTTAAATATTATAAATAAAAGCTCGGAGATCGGGAGCACGGTCAAACTCGTTCCTCTGAATCGTGGTGTACCCATTGCCTCAGTTAACCTTGAGAGCAAAAACGATTTCTGGGAATTAACAGAGGTCTCCCTTAGCCCTCACTATTTACCAAATTCTCCTGAAAACACATCATTTTCTTTTTTTCCTGTAAATGAAAATTGGAGAGAGAACTCAAGTTTTGGTAAGTGGGAGCTAACACTTATTCCTGATGTGAGAGCTCAGTTCCACAAAGCTGATGGGTTCATAAAATTAAAAATGAATTTAATCACTGAGGCATCGATTACCTTGGGAAAGGGATTGAGATTTCACTCCCAACTTATGATTCCTATATTATATCAATATGAAAAAGAGATTGCAGAGCTAAAATCTGGAAGTAATTATTTAAACTATACAACAAGACTTAAAAATGATACCTGGATGTCTGTTAGTACCGGCATGTTTCATTGGAAATCAGGAAATTATGAAGATGAATCAACAGATAGTTTCTTTGGTATGCATGAGTGGTATAGGTACGGGGTATCTGTACAAACGGTAAAGTATTTTTTAGGTGGAAAGTTTAAAATTTTTTTCAATGCAGATCAAACGGGGCACCTTAGCTATAAAAGTTCAAAATGGTTTTATTCATCTATTAGTGATCGATTTACATGGCTCTCAGGGATTGGCTATCGCTTTGATTATCCAGATGTTTATGCACAAATAGGATATGGAAAAGACCTTTACAAAAATATGCCATTAGAAATAAAATTAATTCGTTCGTTCGGTGAGATTGACCTCGGCTTATTTGGCATTTGGAACAATAATGAGAAGATAGAGGCCTATAGTGGTGGAGCATCTATCAGTATTCCTCTGCCTTATTTTTACACAAACAAGAAAGCTATCACTGTTTCATCAGCAAAAAGATTTAACTGGTTTATTTGGTATCATTCAGGCTTTGGAGGAAGATATCCCAAAGCAAACAACTCAATTGATGAGTATCAAAAACGATTATTTCCAAGTTATATAAAAAATAACAAACATTTATTTGAAGGAGCTCATTAATGAAAATAATGGCAAAGCAAAAACTATTTAAAACATATATTTATTTATTCACTGGTTTATTGGGTGCGGGGTTTATTTTAATGACAACGGGCTGTGAGGTTCAAAAAGTTGGTTCTACTCCCAGTCAAGATTATATTATAGAACCCTTCCCAGGTCCACCAGCACCAATTGATTTTACAGGTGATACAACTGGAAGCCTTGATAGTACAATTATTGCTGTGCCTCCTGATGCGCCGCCACCGGAACTTCCTGAAGTTCCTGAATTTCCTGAAGTACCTGAAGTTCCTGATCCTGTACTTTGACCACTTCCTAGAGCAGA
>CAZNQF010000007.1:1326-2018 GCA_964575125.1 uncultured bacterium | reverse complement strand
GATGTTCCACCACCACCGGATGCGCCGGAGCTTGAGGTTCCACCTCCGCCCGAGCCGCCGGTCTTGCTAGAGCCCGTGGACCAAGGGGGTACGGATGAAGTTAATAATTTAGCTGGGGATGCCGTGGGCTCGGGTGAACCTCCGGAGGCGGGGTCAGATGCTGCTGAAATTTTTGATAGTTCAACTGACCTACTGGTAAATGATGCTGAAAATGCAGAAACGATTGCTGGTGTAGAAAATGCTGTTGAAGAATTAGGAGGAGGAGGAACTATTGATGAGTCCTCAACCCCAGAAGAAATTTCTGAGGTCGCTGATAATTTTGCAGAGGCTGTGGAGGCCTCAATTCAAAATGGTGAAGGAATGCCAGATCAATTTGATTCTGCTGCCGTAGAGGCTGTATTAGCGGAAGTGGAGAATGACAGTATTTTGAGCGCACTTTTGGCTGGATTTTTGGGCGGAGATGGGCTAAATAGTTCCACAATAAATATTCCTTTGGATGTAGATGAGCTTTACAGGACAATGGACTACGACCAATGTATAACAGACTGTAGTGATGCACAGTCGAACTGTGAGGATGGGGTAACTGAATCAGCAGAGACATCTTTAGCTAGCTGTATCGCGTTGGCACAAACATACAATACTATTTGTGTAGAAGCAACAATTAGTGCAACTGGTACATGTCAAGATAATGT
>CAZNQF010000007.1:0-1316 GCA_964575125.1 uncultured bacterium | reverse complement strand
CATGGTGATGCAGTTAGTGCTTATGATGATTGTAACGCAGTTGTAGCACAGCAAAGTCCTCTATGCTATGAACCCCTTGTTGGTATTTTAAATGCCTGCTATGACCAGTCTCAACCCGCATTTGATCTATGTGTAGTGCCCTTGGAAGAAATCCGAGCTAACTGCGTTTCCGATGTAGAAGGGTTAATAGTGGATTGCCAAGATAATGTAGCCGCTGCATATGTAACATGTACCGATGACCTTGGTCAGTATAATCAGCCATGTCTAACACCGGTGGAAGATGCTCTCACTTTGTGTAATAATGATGCAGATATTATTCAAGGTGACTGCGAAGCAGAGGTTTCAGCTGCATATTCAGATTGTTCAAGCGAATCAAACGTAGCACTAGCTGAGAACCTTGATGCAGCATCAACTGCGTTTTCAGAGATAATGTCACAGGCAATTAATATGTATGCTACATGTGACCCAAATGGAGATGGTAACAATGAAGATGATGGTCCTCTATGTAGCTATGGAACTATTCTTGAGAGTCTTGCGTGGACCCTTTATATGAATCAATTATTTGTTGCGAACAACATTTACGAGGCTGACAACATAACCTGTACTAATGAGGAGACTCTCAATACCAACACATGTGACCAAACTTTAGTTGAGAGTCAAACCGCGTGTATTGAAACAAGGAACGAGGGTGTTGATGCCTGCGGAGAATCTTACGATGAAGCGTTACTTCTCTGTGATAATCAAAACACTGAAGAGAACATTACATGTAGCAGCCTATTTGATACTCAGGATTGTAGCGATAATTTTAATGCTAATGCATTGCTATGTGGTCAATATCAGAGTGATATTAATAGCACCTGTCTAGACACATACAATGCTAGTGTAGATGAATGTAGTAATTACCAAAATAATCAGTACTCTGCTTGTGACCAAACCTATAGTAATAATTCGGAACTTTGTCAAAATTATTATGATGATTCTATGGAAACATGTACCAGTGAATACAATACAAACTGGGGGAGCTGCACAACCTACCAACAAAATCAGCTTGGAGTATGCCAAGATGCATTTGACACACAAAATGCATACTGTCAGGATGCAGCGGGAGCAGATTATTCAGGATGTTACAGTGCAGCTTCAGATTGCACCCAAGGATGTCATGATGCTGCTGGCGGTGGATAGTAAATACATAAATTATAATCTAATTAACAAACTCTCTGATTTTCAGGGAGTTTTTTATTACAGATTAAATTTTTAATTGTAGAAAGCTATTATGATAAAATGTATAACTTTTCTACTAGTGTCAGGTATGACTT
>CAZNQF010000006.1:20219-25155 GCA_964575125.1 uncultured bacterium | reverse complement strand
GATGATTCAACAACTGCGGGGACATATCGGATATTGGTCTTGGGATCAAAATAATTAAGTTTTTTCTTACTGTGCTCAATATGTTGGTCCAGGGCAAAGGTTCCTCGATCTGCAATCCCCTCTAGCTCAGACCAGCCGAATGGAAACTCATACTCTACATCAAAACATGCAGAAGAATAATGAGCTAGCTCATCCTTGCCGTGAGGCCTGAGTCTTAGTTTTTCTTTATTTATTCCTAATTGAATAAACCAATTTAATCTCTCACCATTCCAAAACTCCAACCAGTTTGATGATTCATCCGGATGAACAAAAAATTCCATTTCCATCTGTTCAAACTCTCTAGTCCTGAACAAAAAATTCCCAGTAGTAATTTCATTTCTGAATGCTATTCCGATTTGGGCAATCCCGAATGGAATCTTTTGCCTTGAAGTAGTTTGAGCATTATTAAAATTCACGAAAATTCCCTGAGCCGTTTCAGGACGGAGATAGGTAATATTTTTGTCATCTTCAATTGGACCGATAGATGTTTTAAACATCAAATTGAATTGCCTTGGTTCTGTCCAATCTGTGTTGCCACATTTCTTGCATGGTTTTTTAAGGTCAATGTGATCTGCTCTGTATCTGCTCTTACATTTTTTGCAATCTACCATGGGATCATGAAAATTAGACACATGACCGCTTGCTTCCCAAACTTTTGGGTGCATCAAAATTGATGAATCCATTCCCACAACATTTTGCCTTTCTGTCACCATATATTTCCACCAATGATTCTTAATCCTCTTTTTCATTTCGGTGCCAAGCGGACCATAATCCCAGGTTGAGCCAAGCCCTCCGTAGATTTCAGAGCTTTGGAAGACAAATCCTCTGCGCTTACATAGTGAGACGATATTTTCTATTGATTTTAAATCCATAATTAATTATTTAATTTATTTTTTTTAATTCTTTTTCTATCTCCTCATCATAGGGGATATCTGGAGCTGAGGTTGAAATAGGCTTAGGAAGTCGGATATTATTTTTCATAAAATTGAAATAATAACCTAGAGCTGCTAGAGCCAAAAGTGGAGGCATGAGCCAAACAGCAATGGTCAACCCCTCTGATTTTGGTGATGATAAAATTCGTTCTCCATAAATTGATGAATAATATTTGAGGATATCATCCTTGCTTTTCTCTTTTTTGATAAATTCTTCAATCTCATTTTCCATTTGATCATGCCCATGGTCATATACCGTTCCGCTCCAACAACATGGAGCCATTAATAATTTTTCTATTTCTATATTTAATTTTTTATCTTCTGAGTTTGCCTGGAGCGGTATTACTAAAATAATTAAAAAAAATATTCTCATTTTTTTCGTCGTCTTTTTTTCCGTTTTGGAGCTGCTCTTTTTTTATTTATTAATTCAACGGCATTTTCCAAGGTAATAGTTTTTTGAGAGAGCGTATTTGGAAGGGATACATTTACTTTACCATCGGTAATATATGGACCATATCGTCCATCTTTTAATATTAAATTTTCTCCGGTATCGGGATGAGTACCTATTGTTGATAGTTCAGTCGATTTTTTATTTCTTAGTGCCAATGCCTCAACTGCTTCTTCCAAGCTAACTGTTATTGGTGTTGGAGGAGGTTTGAGGGGGGCAGTCATTTTTCCACTTCGAATATAAGGACCGTATCTACCGTAATCAGCGGTAACGGGATCTCCGGTTTCTGGGTGATATCCAATGGGCCTTGGTAATCTAATCAATTGTATTGCGAAATTTAAATCCACAGTCTCGGTATCCATTCCCTTAGGAATAGACTTACGTTTTTTACTTTCTTCACTTTCAATATAGGGACCATACTGTCCACTCTTTAAGTGAAGCATCTCACCTGAATCAGGTTCAACTCCGAGTTTGGTTGAGGTTGATTCAATGGATGTATTTAATAATTCCTTTACTTTTTTTTCAGATAGGTCTCCCAATGCATAGTCATGAGGGATAGAGCGACGGTTATCTTCTCCAGCATCGATATATGGACCAAACCGCCCTAGTCGTGCAACAAGCTCATCTCCATTTAGAGATGTAATCGGCATTGAACATGCCTTTCGAATATCAATTACTTCTTCCAGCATTTTTTCTAGCCCTTTAGCATCTTTATCGCCAAAATAAAAATCATTCATAAACGGAATCAGATCTAATTCTCCTCTTGAAATTTGGTCCAATCTGTCTTCAAGATTTGCAGAAAAATCTATATCAACAAGTGGTTTGAAATGGTTCTCAAGTAATTGTGTAACGGCAACAGCAACAAAGGAGGGGATAAGTCTTTGCTTAAGCTTATTCACATAATCTCGATTTTGAATATTGGTAATTATTGAAGCATACGTTGAAGGTCGACCAATTCCACGGTTTACCATTTCTTTTATTAAAGAAACCTCGGAAAAGCGTGCGGGTGCTTTTGTGGTATGGGCCTCCACATATAATTTTTCAGAATTCAGAAGCTCCCCCTTATCCATGGAAGGGAGTACCAATTCGTCAGGCTGTTTGTTTCTTTTTGATTGAGTTTCTTTATATGCAAGCCTGTATCCGGGAAATTGAATCACCTTACCAACTGCACGAAAGACAGCTTTTTGGTTTTGGATTAGAACAATTGTGCGTAGAAATTTTGCCGGTTTCATTTGACAAGCTAATGTTCGCATACGAATCATTTTATATAGATTTACAGCATCTTTTCCTAATGAGTTTTCTACTTCATCATCTGACCGTATGCTCTCTCCTGCAGGGCGTATTGCTTCGTGTGCTTCTTGAGCATTTTTAACTTTTGATTTATAATAAACCGGTTTTTCCGGAAGATATTCCCCCCCAAATTTTGTTTTAATAAATGTTCTAGAGCTTTGAATTGCTTCGTTCGATAGATGAACTGAGTCTGTTCTCATATATGTAATAAATCCATTTTCATATAATTTTTGAGCAATGGACATAGTTTGTTTAGCAGAAAATCGCAATTTATTACCTGCTGCTTGTTGAAGTGTGCTTGTGATAAATGGAGGTGGTGGATATGATGTTTGAGGTTTTTCTTCTTTATCAATCACCGCCCAACTGCCGGAAAATAGTTCAGAGACAAGGGCCTCTGCCTGGGTTTCTGACAACATCATCACCTTATCATTTTTTAAATTACCTGTGGTAGGGTCAAAATCTTTACCAGTGGCAAGTTTCATATCTGACAATGTATATAGAACAGCTGAAATTGTAACATTAAGGCCAATCACACTTTTATCTGAAAGTGTTTTTTGAATAGTACTCCATAACAAAGCTGAAATTTTGTACCCAACAAGTCTGTCAATGATTCTCCGAGCTTTTTGAGCCTCAATTAGGTCCTGGTCCAATGACCGTGGATTTTGCATACCCTCATTAATCCCGGCCCGGGTAATTTCTGTAAATTGAACTCTCTCCAATTGAGAATCGGGGATCTCCTGAGAAAGATGAAATGCAATGGCCTCACCTTCCCGATCTGGATCGGTTGCTAAATATACCTTAGGAGCAGTTTTCGCTTTTTGTTTAAGTGATTTTAGAAACTCTTTTTTATCGGGGTAGACTTCCAATTTTATTTCAAAGTTATTTTCAACATCTACAGCAAGTTCTTTTCTAGGAAGATCTTTGAAGTGTCCTACACATGAAATGACATCAAAATTTTCCCCTACAAATTTCGAGATAGACTTTATTTTTGAAGGTGATTCAACTATAATTAGTGATTTTTCAGACATATTGACGGCGAATTTAATTATTTAGACAGTGAATAAAATATATTTAATCATTGTAGTTTTTTCTATTCCATTTCATTTTGGAAGTATGTTATTATCGATTTGATCTTAACGGTATTTTGAGATCCGGAGGCCATTTTCTTGATGGTCAGCTCATCTTTCATTAACTCTTCTTCACCAAAAAAAATAACATATTTTGCTCCTATTTTATTTGCTTCTCTTAACTGAGATTTCATACTTCGCCTCAAAAAGTCTAACCTGATCTGGAAGCCATTTTGTCGTAATTGGTTTGCAACTACTGCTCCGATCTCTCTTGATTTGGGTGACATTGTTATAATATAAATATCTGTTCCTATTTCAGAAGATTCAAATTTTTCATCTTGCAGTGCGATCAAAATACGTTCAACACCAGCGGCAAACCCAATAGCAGGAGTCGGTTTTCCTCCTAACAGTTCCACTAATCCATCATATCTACCTCCACCACAAAGAGAGTCCTGTCCACCTAAAGCTGATGAAGTTATTTCAAAAGTAGTTCTGCAGTAGTAGTCCAATCCCCTAACTAGATTGTTGTCCAGTGAATAGGAAATACTTAATGAATCCAAAATAGACAATACTTCGTTAAAGTGTGCTGTGTCTTCCTCAGACAAGTGCTCTGTTATAGATGGTGCTCCGCTCAGCAATTCTATTTCATGAGGTATTTTTGTATCTAAAATTCTCAATGGATTTGATTTGAGTCTATTTTGGCTTACATCAGATAAATTATTTTTATGGGGAGTTAAATATTTAATCAGTTCTTTGCTGAAAGTTTCTCTCGTTTGATTTGAGCCAATACTGTTGAGTTTTAAAGTCAATCCTGATAGTCTAAGATGTTTGAGAAATAAATATGCAGAAGATATCACTTCGGCATCACATTCAGGGTATGGAGAGCCTATAGCTTCTATCCCAAATTGATAAAATTGACGTTGTCGACCTTTTTGAGGTCTCTCCCGCCTGAATGCAGTTGAAAAATAATATAATTTGGTTATAGGTGATTCTTTACCCAAACTATGCTGAAGGAAGGCTCTCACAACAGGGGCTGTTAGCTCCGGTCGTAGGGTGATGGACTCGCCGCTCTTGTCTTCCCAAGTATACATTTCCTTTGTAACGAGATCTGTTTCCGCTCCCACTCCCCGTGAAAATAATTCTGTCTTTTCAAAAGTCGG
>CAZNQF010000006.1:13694-20209 GCA_964575125.1 uncultured bacterium | reverse complement strand
GTTTTTGCCATTTGGATATATCTGATGGGATGATATCTTTTGTTCCCTTTACTGCACGTGTGATAATATTTTTCACAGTTTATTTCCCGGTAATATCTTTTATTATTGAATTTGTTTTCTCTCGAAAATTTTCAGGGATAAAAATAAAAACATTTGAACCTATCATATTTCCAGACACAACACCTAAAGCTGAAGTGATAAAATCAGCTTTTAAATAATGTGGAATTTTATTGTTTTCTAATGCTATTGAAATCATATCTGCAAATATTTTCCCTGAGATTGGACCTAATTTTACCCAAGAAATTTCTTTTAATGATTCATTCTGTGGTAGATTGAAAACTAAGCTTACTCCGCAATCAATACATATTTCAATTCCGGGTTTAAACTCTAAACTACACTCAGGGCAAATCATTCAATAAAAACTCTTTTCTTGAATTAATTGTTTTACTATTAATCATGTTAAAAGCCTCTTCTACCATAAAGGCCACTTTTCTGTTCAATTTTTAAATCTCTGAACGTAGGTGATTTTACATTAATTCTTAAATAAACTCCCCGTCCAAAACCAGTTGGAGTCCAATTAAGTGATAATTCCCAACAATGTAAATCCCGATAGATAGAAATATTTTGGCTTACCAATTCCTTATCAAGGACATCAATCCGAGCGGAATATTTTACTTTCCAGAAATCAGTTACCTGAAAATCTGTGTTCGTATTTATCCAAAATGATTCTGTTGGATTCAAAGGATTTGATTTGTTCAATGAATAACTGAGGCTGAGCGAAGTAGACCAAAGTTTACCTGTATTTTCTAGGGGCGATTTTGATGGTATTGCTGTTCCAAATGAATTTGAAAAATCTATATTATCTATTTCTAATGAATCGATACCAACTTCATCAGAGGACTCATCTGTTAAATTCATAATTTTACCTGACATTTTGAAACCTGTGGAAATCCGAGCATTTATAAGCCGAGGTAGTCTGTTGAGCTCGTTTATTCGTTTATGGTATCCATTTAATTCCCTAATCTTATAAAAATCATGAGTCATGCTTAGATCTAGTCTAAGAGTCCTTCCAAGCTTTGTTCTGACTGTTGAACGAAGATTTGATAGTTTCATTGAATCTGCGACAAAATTATAGTTTGTTGACATATTCCAGCTGAAAAGGTCTATTTTCTTCTGACTTTCTTCTTCTCCTATTTTTGCTTGAAACACATTGTTTAAGGATAAACCCATACTTTGAGATTTTCTGCTTGGGGTAGAACCAGCTAAAGTTCCCTTATATCTATCATGAAGAATTATTTGTCCTAAAGTATCAGGTATTTCTTCAAAATATCCGAAATCATAGCCAAAAAGGGGTTCAGAAAAATCTGGAGTGAATGAATAACTCACTGAAGGTGTGACCACATGTCTAAGACCTTTTAATTTTAAAAAATTAGTGGGAAACATCCCATATAGTTGTGTCCGTAGACTAAGTCGAAATGAACCTGTAGTCTGAGTTTGAAAACCAGTTTTTTCAGTCAATATTAGAGAGTTCGATGAAGAATCCAATTTTGCAGAAAAAGTTTTTTCTACCCAATCTTGTTGGATTGAAATACTTGGATTCATTGAAATGTATTTTAAAATTTTTTGTGGTGCATTAATTCCAAAATTGTGAGTTGCAATACGGTCAACTTTTGATTCAACAATTCCAGCATCCTCATCTCTTTTCCATTTGTAGGTGTATGTAGAATCGGCATTCCAAACTGTATCCGATTCGAAATAAGTTTGTATTTTATTATTAAAATTAGAAGAATAATTCCATGAAATATTATTATACCAAGATTTTTCTGTAGATTTTTCAGGAAAAAGTTGGCTTTGTCCATGGCGAAATCGGAAGGATGGAAGCGTATTGTTAGTGATAATTATTTTTTGTCCAGCTTTGTAGGGCTCTTCAAAAAAGACTGAAGTTGAATCAATTTTTTTCTCTGACATAAGGTCTCTGTTTGATGATAGATTCATGCTAATAGAATTTTTTTGTTTTTTCCAATTTTTACTGTACGTCGCATTTGAAATAGCTTGTTGTTTTAACCTCACATTTGCATCAATTCCTGTATTACGATTGTATTCACCATTGCTATAATATTTTGCATTTACATTAAACTTTTGGTCGTTCCTTAATCGTTGTCTGTGACTCCAATCTAAAACAAAATATGTTTTATTAGCATCACCGATTTGTGTTATATCTTTTTCAGAGGATAGTAAATATTGAGTCTCCAGTCTCAAATTTCCACTAAAATTATATCTTTTGTTATATCTGTTTAACAATTTGAATGTAATTCCTTGTCTATCTGCAAAACTGATTAGTGCTTTGCTGTCCCAAAAAGGATTTGGAGCCCAGTAATATCCTAAACCGTCCAAAAATTGACCTCTGGTACTTGACTCACCATATGTTGGCATTATCCACCCAGAATGCCGAGACCCTCGTTGATGAGGAAAAACTGCAAAAGGAATTCCAAAGATGGGAATTCCTCCAACATACAGAATTAGAGGACGGGCAACAACTTTATCTTCATTTATCATTTTCATCTGATCGCTGGCAAAATGAAAATGAGGGATAGTCAAATCGCAGGTGGTGAAAATACTTTCATTAATGTAATACACATTTTCACCGCTATTTCTTATTTCGTCTCCGTAATAGTATCCATCATCCATTGTGGTCTCTCCCATAATAATCCTGCCTTTTTTATTAACAAGATTATAGTGAATTTCATCTCCTTTCATTGGTTCTTTACCTTTTTCTATTACCGTAGGTCTGATTGGCAATATTGTTGTATCGTTTGGAACAGTGGGCAATGCGTGAAGATTGTCGGATTTCAGATTCATTTTTATATAGCCAGCTGTCAAATCCATTTCATCATATTTTATGGATGCATTTTTTTTTAAATGGGTTAACTCATCTTCAGTAAAATAATGAATTATTTTTGATGAATAATTAATAGGAGATCCCGTTTTTTTATTGGTTGAATCAGGAATAAACTTTCCTTGTGCACCTCCTGAAATTAAAATTTTATTCATTTCATTTTTATTAAATAACATAGAAATAGTATCACCGGATACTTTGTTAATGCCCTTATAAATTGAATCTTCAAATACATGATAGATTGAAGTAGCCATCCCCTCTATTCGTAATGAATCCAATCCCCCATCAACAAAAAATCCATTTAGTGATTTCCCTTCTAAATCATTTATAGTTTCGATAGAATCTTTTATAACTATGCTGTCTGAGATTATTTCTTTCCAACCGAATTGGGGAGATTTCATATGTGCTTTTTCAGGAATAAAAATTTTATTCAGTACTTCATTCTCATATAATTGCGATATTTCTTTTCCGCTATTGATTCTTTTGTATTCAGTGATAATTGGATCTACCTTTTTTAGTTTTTTTCCTTCATCTCTATCATACAATGCATATCCGCATGTAGCTACTCTTGATCCTTCTTTAATAACAACATTTCCCATAGCTTCATAGGAAACAGATTCTAATTTAGGATTTTTTTGATAGTAAAGAGAATCCGCATTTATTGTTTGTTTTTGTTGAATTAATGTTGCATTGCCATTTGCATATCCGCTATCAATTTCTGTCATATAGATTACTGAATCGGCTGTGAGATCATAGCCCTCATCCCAAATGTGTACCCGATGGAAGTTTTTTAAAACATCCTTTTTTGATAAAAACAATAATGAATCACAAGTGAGATGCATATTGTTTTTGATTACATTTATACTTCCAGTGAGAGTTGCAATTTCCGATGACTCATCAAATATAGCTTTATTGCAAGATAGTTCTAATTCTCCTTTTTTGAATAAAACATTACCCCTTAATTCCTGAATTGATTTACTACCAAACGGTTTATTTTCTAAAATATCTGCATGAATTAATTTAAGACGGTCACCAGAAAAGAGAAAGATGGGTAAAATGAAAACCAACAATTTTGTTAGAAAAAAATTTAACACTATGATAAGTTTATTTGGTCTCATATCTCTCAGGCCAGCATTTTTTCATTCGTTTTAAGATAAAAGATTCAAATCCAAGTTGAGTTGGATGATAGAAATCGGGCTTTATGGATTTAGGTAAATAATTTTCACTTATAAAATGTTTTGGGTAGGAGTGTGGATATTTATAATCTTTTCCAAATTTCATATTTTTCGTTAATTCGCTTGTAGCATTTCGAAGATGGAGAGGTACATCAGGAACAGGATTATCTTTAATTATTTTTTGTGTTTTTATAATGGATGAATAGGAAGAATTTGATTTCTCAGCACACGCAAGATAAGTGGCTACCTGCGCCAGGACGATTGCTCCTTCAGGCATTCCAATTAGATGAACAGCTTGAAAACCTGAAACGGCAATGGAAAGTCCCTGAGGGTCTGCATTTCCAATATCTTCTGATGCAAGAATAATCAATCGTCTTGCAATAAATTCAGGTTTTTCTCCCCCCTCAAGCATTACTGCTAACCAATAGACAGCTGCATCCGGGTCACTGCCCCGCACCGATTTAATAAATGCGCTAATAACATCATAATGATAGTCTCCAGATTTATCGTACAGTTGGGCTTGTGATTGAAGTGCCTCTGATAAAATGGTACTGGAAATTTTTCCGTTACCGTTTAGGAGCTTGGATGAGATATCAACTGTATTTAACATCTTACGGGCATCTCCACCAGAACATTGAGCTAAGGTTTTTTTATTGTCCGTGGACAATTTTATTTTACCTTTTTTTAGAATAATATCATCTTGAAATGCATGAGATAATATACTTACAAGGTCTTTTTCTTTTAATGGTTTCAGTGCTAATACTTTACATCGTGATAGAAGAGGATTTATAACTTCAAAGGAAGGATTTTCGGTTGTCGCTCCAATAAGTATAACTGTTCCGTTTTCAACTGCATGCAGGAGCGCATCATGTTGGGCTTTAATAAACCTGTGTAATTCATCAATAAAAAGAATAGTTTTGTGCCCTATGGAAAAATTGATTTTTGCTTTATTAATAATCTCTCGTAAATCTTTAACACCGCTTGAAACAGCAGATATTTCATAAATTTGAGCCTCTGCATGGTGACTTATAAGTCGAGCCAAAGTTGTTTTTCCTGTTCCCGGGGGTCCCCACAAAATAAGTGAAAACAACTGCTTGCTCTCGCACAGTAGTGATATAATTTTATTTTTTCCTGTTAAATGTTCTTGCCCAATAAATTCATTTAAATGTTTTGGACGTACTCTTTCTGCTAAGGGGGGTAAATTGGGATTAAATAAACATTCTGTGGTGTTCATTGATGGGACAAATTAATTTTTATTCGCCTTAAAAAAAACAATAGAAAAGAAAAAAAAATAAGGAGTCATTTGTTGTAGTTTAATAAATTACATTATGACAAGTTCCCAAGAATGATTGAAGTCCACAACCTCACTAAGCAGTTTCGGTTAAAAGGAAAGCAGAGAAAAGAATACGCAAATTTAAATAAGCCAACAATAACAGTTGTAAATGATATCAGTTTTTGTTGTCTCCCTGGTAGAATTTTTGGGCTTATAGGTCCAAATGGAGCGGGAAAAACTACCATTTTAAGAATGATTTCAACCATGCTTTTACCTACTTCTGGTACCATTCAAATTTTGGGTGATAATGTAATAACACAGCCTGAAAAAGTTAGAAAAAATCTTGGGTTTTTATCAAATAATACGGGACTTTATGATCGGTTGACCGCCGAAGAAATGATACGTTATTTTTCTGATTTAAATGGTATAAAGCCTCCGAAATATTTTAAACGGAGGGATGAACTGTATAAGCTGTTGAGGATGAAGGATTTTGCCCATCGTAGAATTGCAAATCTAAGTTCCGGGATGAAACAAAAAGTATCAATCGCTAGAACTATTATTCACGACCCCGCTGTGGTTGTTTTTGATGAGCCCACAACTGGTTTGGACGTGTTGTCTTCCAGAGCTATTGTAAATTTGATTTTAAGGTGTCGAGATGAGGGAAAAACTGTTATTTTTTCATCTCATCGAATGGCAGAAGTTGAAAACTTATGTGATGATATTGCAATCATACATCAAGGTAAAATATATTTCAATGATACAATTGACGTATTTAAAAACCAAATGAAGTCATCAACTTTAGAAGAAGAATTTATTCGGTTAACCGAGAGTGATTCATCATGAAAAGAATTGGAATAATTTTTCGTAAAGAGTTGAAAGACATGTTGAGGGATCGCCGAACAATTTTTTTTATGATTATATTTCCTATTTTGATTATTCCGTTGTTAATCGGTGGGATTCCAAAACTAATGACCGGAATCATGAAAGAAAAAATGACCGAAGAAATTTCCATTGCGATTATCGGAAGTGAAAATAGTCCAGAATTAATATCAGTAATAGCATCTGTTGATTCAATGAATATGATTTTTTATCTAGAAGAAGATTCCATTGAAATTTTTATTAAAAACAAAAATATTGATGGTGCATTGATAATATCAGAAAATTTCAGTGA
>CAZNQF010000006.1:12532-13592 GCA_964575125.1 uncultured bacterium | reverse complement strand
CGGCTAGAAAATGCTGTTAATATCTTTGTTGATGCTAAACAAAACGAACGAATGTAGCAATTGGGCGTCGATCCAATTCAGCTCCAGCCAGTACAAATCTCTCATCAAAATATCGCTTCTGAAAAAGAACAGTTAGGAAAGATTGCAGGCGGTTGGCTGCCATACATGTTCATTTTGTATTGTTTTATGGGAGCTATGTACCCGGCATTAGATTTAGGTGCCGGGGAGAAGGAACGAGGAACTATTGAAACCTTACTAACATCACCTGCAGGACGAATAGAAATATTATTGGGGAAATTTGGAGTTATTTCTTTATTTGGTTTTATATCAGCACTTTTTGGAATTTTGGGTTTGTTGGTCGGCCTTCAAGTTATGACAGACATCCCCACTGAGATTATAGAGACAGCAAAAAGTATTATTCAAATGAAAACAATTTTCTTGATTCTTTTATTAATTGTTCCCGTTTCAATTCTTTTCTCAGCGGTTCTTTTATCCATTTCGTTTTATGCAAAATCGTTTAAAGAAGCGCAGAGTTTAGTAACTCCCATTAATATACTTATAATTCTTCCCGCTATGGTGGGCATGATTCCTGGGATTGAATTAAATTGGAAAACCGCATTAATCCCAATTATAAATATTTCTTTAATTTCTAAGGATATTCTTGCCGGAACTGTTTCTGCAGAGTTATTTTTTGAAGTGTTTGTTTCTATGTTTTTTTTAGCCGCGATCGGATTGGTTTTTACTAGATGGTGGTTTAATCGGGAAGAAGTAATTTTCAGAGACTAAATAGACTAAGCCAAAAAGTATATTATTATTAAAAAAATAATATCTTCATCCAAAAGTTATTACTCAATACTAGTAATGTTGATGTTAGTACATATAATTATTTATTCTCAACCTGATTCTCCGTTGGAAGGATTTACACTTTTCTCTCCCAATGTATCTTCTCAAAATCCGGGAGAGTCCTTTCAAACTTTTTTATTCAACGCGGAGGGGGAAACCGTTCATACATGGAGTAACGAATGTTCTCCCGCTAGTATGCCATACTTAATGCGGGATA
>CAZNQF010000006.1:5446-12522 GCA_964575125.1 uncultured bacterium | reverse complement strand
ACATTCTTTCAATCGAAGAATATCAACATCATCACGATATTCAGTCCTTGCCCAATGGAAATGTATTAGTTATTGCTTGGGAAAGGAGGACAGCTGAAGAAGCATATGGAATGGGCAGAATTGAGATCAATAATCCTTTAAATGAATTTTGGGCAGATGCACTTTTTGAAATTCAACCGGAAGGAATGAACGGAGGGCTTATTGTCTGGGAGTGGCATATCTGGGATCATATGATTCAAGATGTGAGTCAAGATTTACCTAATTATGGTATGATTACCGACCATCCTGAACTGATTAATATTAATTATGCAACAGTTGGTTCGAGCGGAGGTGGAGGAGGAGGAAACCAACCTCATGCAGATTGGTTTCATATGAATGCAGTAGATTATAATGAAGAATTAGATCAAATTATATTTTCCTCCCCTAGAATGAATGAATTTTATATCATCGATCATAGCACAACTACGGAAGAAGCCTCAAGTCATTTAGGAGGAAATAGTGGGATGGGAGGAGATTTTTTATATCGATGGGGGAATCCAAGAGTTTATGTTAGAGGCACAGAAACAGATCAATATATATTTGTAGTCCATGGAGTCAATTGGATTCGCGAAGAATTCCCAGGTTATGGAAACATTTTATATTATGTTAATGGAAATGGTAGACCTGAGGGACAGTATTCTACTGTTGAAGAATTGATTCCACCACTAAATGAAGATAATTTATATAATATTAATGCAGAGCAAGCTTACGCACCAGATTCTCCTATATGGATGTTTGATGATAATCAGGGATTTCATTCTCAAATGCAATCTGGGGCTTTTCGCCTTCAGAATGGGAATACTCTTGTGTCAGTTGCTCAGCACAGAAGAATTTTTGAGGTCACCACGGATGGAGACATTGTTTGGGATTATTCCCATCCAACCGATAATGGTATCATAGACAGAGCACAAAAGTATGGGATGGATTAATTAACTGATATTATATCAATAAATATTCTATACTTTTCTGGATGGAATTTGGTAGGTTTGCCTCTTGACATCTCTGATCCCTCGCAGACATCTGTTTTTCCAGGGTCTGTAGATGGCACACTGTTTGGGTATGATGGAAGCTATTCATTATCTACTTCATTAAATCCCGGTTCCGGATACTGGCTTATGTTTGATGAGGAAACAAATGCTCAACTAACAGGAGGAACTATTCATTCATCGGTATTACAAATATTTGAAGGATGGAATTTGATAAGTGGTTTCTCTTTTTCAGTGAATATTGATAATATTATGGATTTAGAAAATTTAATTATTCCTGGAACTATTTACGGATTTAATGAAAGCTATGACCAAGTGGAAAATATTTATCCCGGAAAAGGATATTGGTTAAAGAGTAGTGGAGATGGAGAAATTATTATTGAGTAATTAAAAAATCATTAATAATTTTATTTGATTAATATATTAATTATTTATTTCTAAACTATAGTATTTTGCCACCGTAGCTCAGTTGGTAGAGCAGTTCATTCGTAATGAACGGGTCGGAGGTTCAAGTCCTCTCGGTGGCTCAAAATTCACATTTTAAATGGAAAACATAATAGATTTTTTTTCTAAGCAACCAGTTTATTTGATTGTGGCAGTTATTTTAGCAGCTGTTATTTTGTTTAGTTTTATAAAGAAGCTGATCAAATTTGCATTTGTAATTGCTGCGGTTTTTATCCTGTACATTGCATATCTTATTTGGACAGAACAAAAAATGCCTGTTTCTTATGATGGTGTAACTTCAAAAGTAAAAGAAAAAGTGGAAGAGAGCATTGAAGCAACGAAAAAAGCAGGGAAGGAGTTGATTGAAAAGGGTAAAGAAAAAATATTAAGAGAAGCAGACGAGCAGATTAATAAGATAACGACTGAATAACTAAAAGTAAGTTACCAAAGCAGATACATAAGGGTAGGATATTTCTTCAAATATTTCAAAAATTGCAACCCCAAATAAAAATAATATGCTTAAAATGACAATAACGAAGATAAACATGATTATAAACATTATTCCGTTCAGTAAAAGGTATTTTTTTATGTTTTCTAATGCAGCCATCATAGATTTTCCATCGTGCTCATAAATACAATATCGTAAGTATGAAGAAGCATTTGTTAATCTTGTACCTAAAAAAACAAAAAATATCCCTATTACGACAGTAGGGAGCATAAACAAAAAAATAGAGAGACAATAAAGGATTCCAAGAATTATATTAAAGACGCCTACAATTTTGCTCCATTTTACTAATCCCGTTAAAATGTGAATATTTTTGGGAGAGAGGGGTATCTCAATAACTGTTTTTTCTGTTGTACTAATGTTTGAATTTTCTATTATGGTCACAGATTATTTACGTTAAAGATAAAGTATAATAATAATGATAATCAAAACTATTAAAATAAAAAGTCGAAAAGTATTCTTTGAAAAATCCTTTAAATAAAGCGAACTAGAACCTACATGTGAATCGCTAAAGTTATATTTTTTTCTATTATAGGCCATTAATTTTATACTGAAAACTAACAAGCCAAATCCCAAAAGAATTAGCCCAATAAAGATAGAAGTATTCATATAGAAATTTACCGTATATTTTCACTATAATCAAAAGTCGGAGACAAGCATGTTCCAAAAAGATTTATTAAAAAATAAAACAATTATTATTACCGGAGGAGGAACAGGGTTAGGAAAATCCATGGGAATGAGGTTTGGAGAGTTGGGGGCAAAAATCGTTATCACCAGTCGAAAACAGGAAGTATTAGATAAAACTGCCCAAGAAATGAAATCAGTTGGAGTTGATGTATATCCCATTTCAGGAGATGTCAGAAATCCGGAAGATGTAGATAATGTTGTTCAAAAAACAAAAAAAATCTTTGGACCTGTTGATTGTCTTGTAAATAATGCAGCGGGAAATTTTATATGTCCAACAGAAAATCTTACACCAGGTGGGTTCAAAGCAGTGACTGATATTGTTTTGGTCGGAACATTTAATTTCACTTTGGCAGTAGGAAAAGAAATGATTCAATCGAAAAAAGGAAATATTCTAAATATTGTAACTACGTATGCTTCAACGGGCAGCGGATATGTAGTTCCGTCTGCTGCTGCAAAAGCAGGAGTTTTAGCAATGACTAGGTCCTTGGCTGCTGAATGGGGGAAATATGGAATACGAACCAATGCAATTGCTCCCGGACCTTTTCCAACCAAGGGTGCGTGGAGTAGATTAGCGCCTCCGGGATTTGGAATTGAGAAAAAAATGAAAAAAAGAATACCATTAAAAAGATTTGGTGAACACATAGAGTTGGCAAATTTAGCGTCCTTTTTACTGAGTGATTATTCAGGATATATTAATGGGGATGTAATTACTATTGATGGAGGAGAATGGTTGAAGGGCGCTGGCCAATTCAATGAATTGGAAAAGTTACCAAATATGGTTTGGAAGACAATGAATTTTATTAAGAAGAAAAAATAATTTTAATTCCAAAATTTTTCTATGAGCAAACTCATTTTTTCTCCAACTAAAAGATATAAAAAAAACATTACAGGTATAGCAACGGAAAAAAAACCAAAAGGACTAATTTGAATATCCGGTGCAAATGGTTGATCCTTTCTGTATTCATTGTAACGATTTATCCCCAATTTGATAATCATAAATGATAGAAAGCATGATAGAATGCCCAAAAAAAATATTGTGATTTGATCTGAAAAGGTAAGTGAGTTAAGCCACCGAGAAAACCTCATTATCCCAAATGTCCTAATAATGCTGCTCCCAAAACTCCCGATGAATCACCCAATTTGTTTTTAAGGATTGGTGTATCAATTACATCACTAAATACTGAATTGTAAACTGACTTTATTCCTTCTTCATATAAAAATTCAATATTAGATAGCCCCCCTCCTAATACAATGACATCCGGATCCAAAATATTTATTAAATTTCCCAAAGATTGTCCAAAATATTTTAAAAAATCACTTTTCCAGTTTACATATATATCCCTAAGTTTATTATCATTATAGTATGGGATAATATTTTCCATTGTTTGTTGATTTCCTGTTAATTCAGTCCATCTTTTTTCCAAAGCAGGGCCGCTTATATAAGCTTCAACACAACCAGAATTTCCACAATAGCATGTTCTCCCATTTTTTTCAATTGAGTGATGTCCCCATTCCCCCGCTATGAAATGCCTACCATGGTGAATCTTCCCATTTATAATAATTCCCCCACCTACACCTGTTCCCATTATCACTCCAAATACGGTATTATATTTTAATCCTGCACCCATCAAAGATTCAGCTAATGCGAAACAATTTGCATCATTTTCCATAATAATAGTTTGCTTGAGAGTGGATTCTAGATCATCTTTTAATGGTTTCCCGATTAGACATTTAGTGTTACTATTCTTCATAACGCCAGAATTCGGAGAGATCGCTCCTGGCGTACATACTCCAATAGATACTTTTATATTTGAATCTTTTTTAAGAGAGTTAATAAGTGATACAATTCGCGATACTATTGAATTGTAACCATTCTCACGATTAGTTGGAATCCTCTTTCGTTTTAATTCCTTTCCATTTTTATTAAGAAGGATACCCTCAATTTTAGTTCCTCCTAAGTCAATCCCAATTCGATTCATGAAATTTTTACAATAATTGATTTTAATTCAGATAAAATAATTGCTGTAGCACCCCAAACTTTATATTCAGCAAATTGAAAATAGGGAGTCATAAATGTATTTCCTTGTAATTCTCGTTGTTCTAGATGTTGATAATCATCGTTTATTAAAACTTGTAATGAAGCAGAGAACACTGAATCTACCTCTACAGGGTCAGGATTTACTTTTGGAACATAATTACACCACGCGATAAAGGGATGGACACAAAAACCTGAAACAGGAATGTTAATTGGAGAAATCTGACCAATAATAGTTTGAGGTAATATTTTTACTCCAATCTCTTCGTAAGTTTCACGAATTGCAGTTTCCATTAGTGATTCTCCAAAATCATTTGCACCTCCGGGGAGTGAAATTTGGCCTTTATGGTGTTCAACATTATTTGTTCTTTTTGTTAAATAAAAATAGATAGAATCGTTTAAAGGAAACAATAAAATAAGTACTGATGCATCATTGTATGAAATATTTTTACTTGATATAAGACATTTATCAGAGTAAAAATTATTTTTCGTTTTAAGATTATGATAATAATTCTGAGAATAGTTTTTCAGTTTATCTTTTAAATTACTTATTATATTAATATTTTGCATAAAAATAGATTGAAAATTAGGTAAAAAAAAACAGTATTCTGTTATTAATATACTTACAGATAATGAAATATAAACATATACTTTGGGATTGGAACGGTACATTACTTGATGATGTATGGGTATCAGTTAAATCTATAAATATTATATTAAATAGATATAAAATAGATGAAATAACAATTTGCAAATACCTAGAAATTTTCACATTTCCAGTGATTGATTATTACAAAAAAATAGGTTTTAACTTCGAAAAAGATCCATTTGAAAAAATAGGTACTGAATTTATTTTAGAATATACAAAGAATCAATTTTTACCGGACCTTCATACAAATTCATTAGAAACATTAACTAAAATAAAAGCATTAGAAGTGCCGCAATCAATTGTCTCAGCAGCAACACAAAAAATGTTAGACAAAATGATGAAACACCATAAACTTAATAATTATTTTAAATATGTAGTTGGGCAGGATAATCATTATGCATATGGAAAAGAAGAGAAAGTCAAGGAATTGATTAAAATAGAAAAAATAAAACCATCTGAAGTTTTATATATAGGGGATACTATCCATGATTTTGATGTAGCAGGTAATTTAAGAATAGATTGCCTCCTCCTATCCCATGGACACACTAGTTATACTAGATTATTAAAAACTGGAGCACATATCTTTAATGATATGGAAACGCTATACAATTGGATTGAGAATAATATATAATATTATCCCATATATATAACTTAACAATATATAGGGATATATATATTGTTTTTAATTTAAATAAATATTTTTATAATATAATATATATCATTAGATTGTCCCTTGAAAATATATAAAATATATAGGGATATTAAGATTTTACAAAATGGATAATCAAACTCTTATTAAGGAAATTTTCAAACAGCAGGAAATGCTTGGAAACAATGAACTTTCAAGAGATGATATTGAATTTATTTTAAATCAGTTGACTAGTAAATCTATCAATCTTATGAGGAAAAAAGATTTACTGCAATCACAAAAGACCAAGGTAGATCATGATTTAATTAAGACGGAAAAAGAGATTACAAAGAATAAGAATCGTCTTGAATTTATTTGTCAAAACAAGCATAAGGTTTCAATTTTATTAAAAAAACAACAATCTAAACAATATATAAAGGGAAGATTTTGGTGGGAGGGGAAGCAGAGAGATGTGCAAATCGGATCAGAAAATACAATAATCAGTTCTTTAAAAAATTTGTATAAAAATAAAATAATTGGAAAAATAATAACATCTTCTAGAAGAAAAATAAGTTGGAATTCAATAAAAAAAAATAAGGAATTATATTTGGCTGTAAGTAAAATTGGAAATATTAAAGCTTCAGGCTACGTACTTAAAAAAATAAAAAATGAAATATTTAAAATTGGGGATTTTAAAAAACAAAAAAATGTTGACAAATCATATCCAGTTCCCAAAAATGATACTAATCTAAACTTAGATTGGTACTCTGATTGGAAAAATAAAAACTTTGAAGAACTTTAATGACTGATATGATTCCAAATGTAGGTACTCAAAATGATCGATTGCATGATCTTGAAATGCAATATCTGAAACAAACAATCAATGTTTTGAGAGAAAAATTAGAAAAATCTAAGATTACTGAGGAAGAGAATATTCAATTAGCTAAGAAGGTATATTTTTCTGAGAATACGCAATTAAAAAACACAGTAAATCAATTAAGAAATACGTTGGAGAAGTCTCAGATAGGTGAGGAGGAGCGTGTTCAGCAGGCGGTGAGCAAGGTCAATGATGAGAATCTTCAGTTGAAGAATACAGTAAATGC